>NZVQ01000029.1 GCA_002701525.1 Fidelibacterota bacterium
TAGTGATGGTCATGTAACTCTAAATGTATATGATATTACAGGTAGATTAATTTCGACATTGGTTGATGGTTATGTTGATTCTGGATATCATAGTGTAATGTGGAATGGAATAGATGATAATGGCAAAATGGTTGCTGCGGGAATTTACTTCTATACATTGCAAGGTGAGAGTTCTAGTATGACACGTAAGATGGTGTACATGAAATAGTTCACTAGCTAGAATAGGATTATAAATAAAAAAGGCAAGTATTACACTTGCCTTTTTTATTATACCTAATTTTTAAATTATTATTACATATTATATTTTTTAGAATCTAGGCGTTCTTTTTTACGCTCTTCTCTTCCCTTAGGATTAGGCTGAGGTATAGCTGTAAGTAATGTTTTAGTATACTCATGTTGTGGATTATTAAAGATTTTATCAACTTCATTATACTCCACTATTTCACCTAGATACATGACTGCAACGTGAGAAGATATATGCTTAACTACAGATAGGTCATGAGCAATGAAAATAATTGTTAAATTAAACTCTTCTTGCAAGTCCATCATTAAATTTATCACTTGAGCTTGTATAGAAACATCAAGAGCTGAAACAGGTTCGTCTGCAATAATTATCTCAGGTTCAGTAGCCAAAGCTCTAGCAATACCTATTCTTTGTCTTTGTCCTCCAGAAAATTCATGAGGGTATCTGTTGGCTTGTTCTTTACTCAATCCTACTTTTTCAAGTAACCAATCAATTTTTTCTTTCTTTTCAGACTTTGATAAAGAAGTATGTAAATCAAGAGGCTCTTGTATAATATCCTTTACAATCATTCGTGGGTTTAATGAGGAAAAAGGATCTTGGAATATCATCTGTATTTTTGATCTATATTTTAATATTTCTTCTCTGCTAAGGCTAAGAATATCAACTTCATTATTATTTTCATCTAAACAGATGTTTCCGCTCAATCTAACATCTGGAGCGGTAAGTCTTAATACATTTATAATAGCTTTACCAAGAGTTGATTTCCCTGATCCAGATTCTCCTACTACTCCAATAGTTTTACCCTTTGGAATATCTAGAGAGACATTTTTAACAGCATGTACCGCCGACACCTCTCGTTGAAATATACCACCAAATAGAGGAAATTCAACATTAAGGTTTTTAATTTTTAATATAGCATCATTTATTTTCATTTAATATCTTTTCATGGCATCTAACAAAATGACCAGAACTTACTTCAGTTAATTTTTGATTTTCTTTTGTTCCTGCACAAGGACATTCATCAGGGTCAAACCGATTACAAAACTTGCACCCATCCCCCATATCTAAAATGGATGGAACCATGCCTCGAAGTGCTTTTAATCTTTTTTCTTTTTTATTTAAATCAGGAATTGAAGCCATTAATGCTTTAGTATATGGATGAAGTGGATTTTCAAACAATTCATCAACAGTTGCAATCTCTTGCACTTGTCCACCATACATAACAATAACTCTATCACATGTTTCTGCAACCACTGCTAAATCATGAGTAATAAGTAAGATTGCAGAATCAGAGCGTTTATCTTTTAAAGACATCATCAAATCAAGTATTTGTGCTTGAATTGTTACATCAAGTGCTGTTGTAGGTTCATCTGCAATTAATAAAGCGGGATTACATTGTAATGCCATAGCAATCATTACTCTTTGTCTCATTCCTCCTGAAAATTGATGAGGATATTCATTCATTCGATCCTTAGGATTAGGAATACCTACAGCATCTAGCATTTCAATACTTTTTTCAGTTGCTGCTTCAACTGTTAAGTTTTTGTGCTTTATTAACACTTCATTCATTTGTTTGCCAATCTTCATAACAGGATTCAAAGATGTCATAGGCTCCTGAAAAATCATTGCAATGTCATTACCTCTATAATTACGCATATCTTCATAGCTTAAATCAAGCAGATTTTTTCCATTATAGAGTATTTCTCCACTAACGATTTCTCCTGGAGGATTTGGAATTAATCGATTGATTGAAAGTGATGTTACAGATTTACCTGAGCCTGATTCACCAACAATTCCAAGTACTTCACCTTTTAAAATATCAAATGATACATCTTCAACAGCTTTTACAGTACCAGCTTCTGTATAGAAGTGNGTTNTTAATTTTTTTATTTCAATNAATTTATNCATNAACGTAATCTCGAATGAACTTTTGGATCAAAGGCTTCTCNNACNCCTTCTCCAATAAANGTTATTAAAAATAATGTTCCACCCATTGCNANTAGTGGAAATGTTACTAAATGCCAATACTGTAAATTTTCTGCACCCTGNCTNAANAATTCTCCCCANCTAGGNGTTGGAGGTTGCAATCCAAANCCNAAATAATCTAANCTNACNAANCCNGATATATATCCNATAATTGCAAATGGNGCATATGTTATAACTGGAGTCAATGCATTTGGNAGAATATGTTTNAACATTACTTTAGTATTNGATTGNCCCATTGATATTGCNGCAGAAACATAATCTTTAGCTTTTTCTCTATAAAATTCTCCTCGAACAAAATAGCATGTNCTAACCCATCCAGATAATATAATATACATNGCTGCTAGTATATATATATTTGGTTTTATAAAATTACCTAAAATCATNAGTATAAATAAAAATGGNATTGCAGCATATATTTCAATNAANCGNANNCCAAATAANTCTACNTTTCCNCCATAAAANCCAAGNGTTCCNCCTATNAANATACCTATAGTATANGAAATGCTTGTAACGATGAGTGCAAATGTAATTGAAATTTTAAANCCATAAATNAATCTAGCTAAGCACATCNCNNCCNTGATTATCTGTACCCATAATATGAATTGAATCAGGNAATGTTGCTGGACGATATTGATTTAATTTTCCATCACCATTNNNATCANTAAANTNTTCACCCTCNTCCCATTTATTATTTCCATTTAAGTCTACATACTCTTCATCCAGCTCTGATAATACCTCTTCATATGGATCATAAGGATAAAGAGGCATAATTACAAAATTCCCATTATTTTGAGTTTTAAATGTTTTTTGTAATATTCGATAATGAGGCTCTCCATATTTAATTTTTCCTCTGATACTATCTTGCCCAAAGAATTTTGCTTCATAAAAATCATTTGTGAATAGGTCTGTAAATAATGGAGAATAATAACTACCTTCATATTTAACTAATACAGGTTTGCTATTGACCAATATTGGACTAAGAAGTGAAATAGCATATAATGTAATCAATATGATTAGAGAATAATAAGCTCTTTTTAATGATTTAAATCTTCTTATACGCTTAGCTAAAATAGAATTGCTTGATATGTGAAATATTTTTTTCATTATTTAAATCGTATCCTTGGGTCAATAACCGCATAAGCAATATCAGAGATTAAGTTACCTATTAGACCTACTATTGTGAAGAATGCTGTAGTGCCCATCATTATATCATAATCTCTTTCAATAAGGGCACTATATCCAAGCAGTCCAATGCCATCAATTCCAAATGTTTTTTCAATTAAAAAAGATCCTCCAAAAAATATTGTTATAAAACCACCAATACCAGTTGCAAGAGGAATTAGAGAATTTCTAACAGCATGAGCTAAAATTACTCTTTTTTCTGACAAACCTTTAGCAAATGCTGTACGTACATAATCTTGACTTAAGTTTTCCATTAATGAGTTTTTCATCAGAACAGTCATAGTTGCAAAACTTCCTACCATATAAGCTAGTAAAGGAAGAAAAGCATGCCACATTTGATCTTTAATTTTACCAATCAGTGTAAGCTCATCAAAATTTTCTGAACGCCATCCATGCAAAGGGAAAACCTCTCCTCCAAAATAGACTAATAGTACTAAGCCTAATATATAGCCTGGTATAGAATATCCTGTAAAAACTGTAAAGCTAGATATAACATCAAACTTAGATCCATGTTTTACTGCTTTCATAATTCCAAGTGGTATACAAATTAAGTATACGAGAAAAAAACTTGTCACTCCAAAAATTACTGATATATGAAGTCTTTCTATATATAGTGCCGTAACATCTTTCCCTTTTTTATCTGAATATCCTAGATATCCAGTAAGNATTCCTTTATTCTGTTTTTTAACTAATGTAAATGATTCATTTTTATCATCTGTTTTTTTAATAATCCAATCTGATTCATACCATGTTTTTATTATTTTATCGTTTGATGGTAATTCTTTATAGTTTTCTCGATAAAATTCTAAATCTTGTACAGTTTTCCCTGAGTAGGTATCAGGGAATGTGCTAGCTTGAGGAATTGGCAATTCAAGACCAGCACCAGTTTCGATAACGATAAAATCATTGGTATTTGAATCTTGAATAACTTTAATATATCGTTGAAGTAAATACTCTTTGTACTTATCAACTTTTATACTTTCAATAGTTTCCCTTGATGGTTCATCAAGTTTTACTAATTTAATCTTATACTCTTTTGGCCAAAGTCCTACCCATATTAAATAACGAACAATAATTGGTTTATCTAGACCGTATTGAGCACGAAGTTTATCTAATAATTCTGGAGTGAGTTCTCCAGTGCTATCTAGTATACTTGAGCTACCATCACTACCACTTTCAGATTCAACCCCTTGAGCTTGTTTTAATTGTTTGACAGCCCTTTCAAAAGGACCATCTGGAGCTATTTGAAGAATAAAGAATACTAAAAAAGTAACACCAAAGAATGTTGGTATCATTAATAGTAATCGTCTTATAACATATTCAAACATGATTATTTTTCTAAACTATTGTAGTAATCTACAATTTCAGGCTGAACAGCCATTTTAGTATTATTTTTTTGTGCCACTTCCAATTCCGCTTTGCGCTCAGGATCAATCCACCATAGTGCAAGAGGAGTCCTCCAGTCCCCTGAGTATCCTAAACTATTTTCTGGCATAGAAAATTTATTCCAATGAATACAGCGATATCCATATGGTGCAGCCCAGCCAAATATCCAATGATATTCATTAGCTGCAATGTAATCTAACTCTTGCAATATTTCTATACGTTTATTAGCATCCCAGCATGCATCATATTCTTCTATTAAAGCATCTATTTTTTTATTATTCATACTTGTTATATTGGTAACATCAATTTGNGGGNCTTCTCCATCATCCCAAATACCATTTTCATTTTTATCTACAAATGCATATTTTGAATGAAGCATTCCTTCTGGGCTAGGAAGCAATGATCCTGTCCAACCACCATATTGGAACTTGAATTTCTTTTTCATAGATTTCTCAAATGGATTTTGAATTTCGACTAAATTNACTTTGATTCCAATTTGNTCTAAGTCTTCAATNAANGGATTCATTATNCTATCAAANCCTGGATAAATAAAGAATTCTTTNATNTCAAAAATTTCNCCATCATCATTNGTCATCCATTTATCNCCNTNTTTTCNNNNCCANCCATCNNTTGCTAAAAGTTCAATTGCAAGTTCAGGATCATAATATTGTTTAGGATTATTAGGATTTTCATATTGACTTCTTGGAAACCAAGAGTTTGTTTTTACATATTCATGGAAAAANAACTTATCAATTAATTGATCTAAATTCCATAAATGNGCAAATGCTTTACGGGTATTTAATTTNTCAAANGGTGGTTCAGCTGTATTGAAAGANATTCCNCCAACACCAGTAGGNTTGNAATTGATAAACTTTTTACGCTGTGTGTATCCATTTGCAATTTCATTATATTCAGAGGCTACAAATTTTTGATTCCACCANTGNGCTCTAGAAACAGCATAAAGATCNTAATCCCCNGCAAAAAANCTTTCAACCATCTGTGTTTCATCAGCNATAAAAATAAACTCTATTCGATCAAAGTTNTTAAGGCCAGTNTTTCTTTTATGGTTAACAGCCCAATAATCTTCTCTTCTATCTAAAACTACTAAGCCATTATTNTCTTGAGTTGTNTCTCCAGTATTTAAAATATAAGGNCCTGTTCCAGGCATCATTTCAAATTGATATTTGTCAATATACGATGAACCNGTTATNTTTTCTAAATAATAAGATGGATATACAACTATACCTGGGAAACTATATAATAATCTCCATTCTTTCTTTTTACATTTNACACTTACAATATATTTGCTCTCTGCAATTGGAACTTCAAATTTTTCATTCCACCATGTATATACATTTGGATCTGCATGTCCTTCATCAATTAATATATTAAAACTAGCAACAACATCTTTTGCAGTNACTTCTCTCCCNTCAGANAAGCGTGCTCTTGGATCTATGCGATATGAAAAAGTAAGCGAGTCATCAGAAACTTTCCAATGNGTTGCTAATATAGGTTCTTGTTTGAAGGTCTCAACATCAAGTCCTACAAGGGANTCATAGACTAATCCTTCTAATAAACTATTTAATTGAGTTCGTGTATCTTTACCAAATCCTCTAAAGTTAGGNGGGAAAACATCTCCTCCAACGATTGTAATAGTATCACCTTTTACNGCATTAGGATCACCAGATAGATTAAGATCGTNATTTGTCAGCCAGCCAAGTTGTTTAGCNTATTTTTCAAAACCTAAGCCACCATTTTNAGCTGAATCATCTAATTTTATATCAGNTTGATTNCTAACTTCAGCAGTATCAAATTGAGCATATACTTTTTTCTTTTTTTCACCACATGAATAAATTAAAAAGAATGAAATAAATACAATAATATTAAACTTCATAAATCCTTCCCTAATTAGAGTCTATAAAAAATGAGTTCTAAATTTATTAATAATTACTCTAAATAACGATAAATATTTATAGGGCATATAAAGCATTTATTTATTAAATTATTTGTCCCTATTAACGAAGGAAAAATNATGAATTTAAAGAAATTGTTAGATGGAATCAATATTGATGCTGATTGGATAGGCCTTAGAAAGGTTAAAGAAACAGCAACTTATAGAGTAATTAGAGATAATAANCCTGTATCAAATCACAAGGACCAATCTCACGGTATTATGGTTGAGGTTTTAAAGGANGGTCAATTTGGTTACTGNGGTACAAATAGATTTGATTCTGACTCAATTCAGTTTGCNGCANAANAGGCTTTAACCCAAGCNAAAAGTGCATCGTCATATTCACTTTGTAGTTTTTCTGAAGATGCTCGTCCTAAATCAATAGGGGAGTATTCATCAGNATATATAAAAGATGCTAATTCGGTATCTCCAGGTGAATTAAATGATTTATTAATTAAAGCCAATAAAGCATTAAAGGTGTCTGACCAAATTGTAAGTGTTAGTGCATATGGNATTATAACTGAAACAGAATTTGATTTTGTAAGTACTAATGGTAGCCATACCAANCAAAATTTCTTAATGNTTACAACAGATTTCTCTGCGAATGCTCAAGATGGAAATGTNCTTCAGCGCAGAACGGGTGGNAGATCAGGTAANCAAGTTGGTATGGAGGTTTTTGAAGAAGATAGGATTTTATCTTTATGTAATACTATTGGCGAACAAGCAATAGAGCTTTTAACAGCAGAGGAATGTCCAACTGGAAACTTTGATTTAGTTTTGACTCCAGATCAAATGATGCTTCAAATACATGAAAGTATAGGACATGCCATAGAGATTGATAGAATATTAGGTGATGAACGTAATTATGCAGGTTGGAGTTTTGTAAGNCTCGATGATTTTGGTAANCTTAAATATGGTTCAGATTTATTAAATATNACATTTGATCCAACAGTTAAGTCTGAATTAGCATCGTATGGCTTTGATGATGGAGGCTTAAAAGCAGAGCGAGAATATATTATTAAAGATGGAATGCTGTTAAGAGGCCTTGGTGGGAAAGAAAGTCAAATAAGGTCTAAAGTTCCAGGTGTTGCTAATTTTAGAGCATCTTCTTGGAATAGAGCTCCAATTGATAGAATGGCAAATTTAAATTTAGAAGCCGGCACATCTTCTTATGACGATATTATTTCATCTGTAGAAAATGGAGTATTAATGGAAACTAATCGTTCTTGGTCAATAGATGATTACAGAAATAAATTTCAATTTGGATGTGAATATGGCAAGCTTATTGAGAATGGCAAGCTAACCAAAACAATTAAAAACCCAAATTATAGAGGTGTAAGCACCCCTTTTTGGAATAATTTGTCAATGGTTGGAGATGAGTCTACATTTGAGGTTCATGGAACACCAAATTGTGGTAAAGGTGAGCCTAATCAAGTTATTCGTGTAGGTCATGCTTCCCCGCTTTGTAAATTTAATGATATTGAAATTTTTGGAGGTGCTTAGAAATGTCAAACAATCTTAAGATAAATGCACAAGAACAATTTAATCAATTAGCTGAATCGATATTTAACGATAAAAAACAAGATGAGTTTATTACTATCAGTTTTGGAGGTGAACGAAGCCATTTTTTAAGATTTAGTCAATCTAAAATAAGACAAAATGGGATGGTCCATGATGCAAGTTTAAACATATCATTGATTTATAATAATAGAAAATGTTCAGGTAATATTCCTATTAAGGGAGATTTAGATAATGATATTATTAATGCAAGAGCTGAATTAAGCAGGTTGCGTTCTGAAGTCGTTCAGCTCCCAGTAGACCCATTTGCAATTATCCCAAATAAAATTGAATCAAGCAACAATGTTAATGAGGGGCAATTATTATCTCCAAAGGATGCTCCTCAATCTATTATGCCAGCGATGCAAGGAATAGATATAGCAGGAATTTGGGCATCAGGTTTTATTTTTTCAGGTAATGCAAATACATTAGGACAAAAGCATTGGTTTAGCACTGAAACCTTTTCTTTGGATTGTTCATTGATAACTAAAGATGAGAAAATGGTTAAGGCTACATTTGCAGATTCTACTTGGGATCAAAATAAATATAATAAATTCATGAATGATTCTATTCAGAAATTGCATCATATGGAAAAGCAATCAATCAAAGTTAAACCTGGGAATTATCGCACTTATATTGCTTCTGCAGGTGTAAGTGATTTATTAGGTATGCTTTCTTGGAACGGGATTAGTGAAGCATCTATTCAACGAGGGCAAAGTGCTTTATGTAAAATGAAGAATGAAGATGCACAATTATCGCCATGTTTTTCTTTAACAGAGGATTTTAGAACTGGGTTAGTTCCAAAATTTAATGGTCTGGGTGAAATATCTTCGGAAACACTTCCTTTGATTCATAATGGAATATTAAAAAATACATTAATTAGTTCTCAAACAGCTAAAGAGTATAATCTTAATACTAACTATGCTTCAACTGGGGAGTCCATTCGTTCTCCTTATATGTCTGGTGGAGAATTAAAAGAAAGTGATGTGTTAAAAGAAATTGATACAGGCTTATATTTAGGAAATTTACACTATTTAAATTGGAGTGATAATGTTGGTGGAAGAATAACAGGCATGACTCGATATGCTTGTTTTTGGGTTGAGAATGGAGAGATAGTTGCACCAATTGAAAATATGAGATTTGATGATAGTTTATATAATTTCTTTGGAAATAATTTAGAATCAGTCAGTGAAGATGTGATATTTAATCCTGAAACTGGAAGTTATAATAGTAGATCATTAGGGGGTACATACTGTCCAGGCATCTTGCTTTCTTCATTTTCACTAACACTATAATTAAGGATAAATTATGATAGATAAAGACATATCGCTATATTCGTCTGCATTCTCAAAGGATTATACGGAGCTTAGAATTCAAGAGAATAGATCGGTTAACATTACATTGTTAAATGGAGATGTTATCAGTAATGATTCGTCTGCTAAAAGTGGTGTCTCATCAAGAACTTTTAAAGATGGAAATTGGGGTTTTTCATCTAATCCTAATATATCTGATGATGCTGTCCAATCAGTAATTAAATCATCAACAGATAATGTAAAATTTTTGAATAAAAGACATAGTAAAGGTTGTGGAATAATATTGCCTGAATCTATGGCTGATTATCAATTTGATTATTCATCTAGCAAGGATAAAAATAATCAAAAATATTGGATAGAATATTTAAAAAGTTTAGATGATTATATTGTAAATAAATATCCTAAAATTTCCTCAAGAACATTGGTGTTTAGTGCTCTTGATATGGAAAAGAATTTATTGACAGCAGATGGAGCAACATCATTTTCAATGACTCCTCGTTCTCATTTAATAATCATTTTGACTGCAGAAAAAAATAGTGAACCTATTAGACTTATGGAAGCACATGGAGGNTTAGGACAGCTGCAAGATAATTTTGATAATCCGGAAAAATATTTTAGTGAAATAGATAAGCAAGTTAANTATCTAATGGACAAAGTAAATGGTGTTCATGCNGAAGCAGGTAAAAAAGAAGTTATTTTAGATGGAGATTTAGCAGGNATTTTAGCTCATGAAGCTATTGGCCATACAACTGAAGCAGANCTCGTGCTTGGAGGTTCAGTTGCAGGAGATCACATAAANAATCAAGTTGCAAGCNCATTAGTATCATTGGTAGACTTTGCCAANACTTATAAAGGTGATATTTGCCCTGTTCCTGTTTATGTCGATGATGAAGGTGTTAAGTCAGAAGATGTAACTATTATTGAAAATGGAGTATTGAAAAGTTTTATGCATAATAAAGATAGTTCAAGACATTTTGAAACTAATTTAACTGGAAATGCTAGAGCATTTTCTTTTTCAGATGAACCGCTCATTAGAATGAGAAATACAGCAATTCTTCCTGGTAAAAGTAAGCTAGAGGAAATGATTTCATCTGTTGAAGATGGCTATTATTTAATTAAAACAGGTAATGGTCAAGCAGATTCTACTAGTGAATTTATGTTTGCAGTATCTATGGGTTACGAAATTAAAAATGGNAAGCTAGGTAGAGCAATTTATGATACAACTATATCAGGAGTTGCATTTGATATGCTTAAAACTGTTTCAATGGTATCTGATGAGATGAAATGGGAAAGTGCAGGGATGTGTGGTAAAAAACAACCTATCCCTGTAGGTATGGGTGGCCCTGCTATAAAATGTGAAATAAATATGGGTGGAAGATAATATTAATGCAAGGTAAAAATATTTTAGAATATACAATCGATGAATTGAAAAAACAGGGTGCAGANAAGGTTTCTTGCTCATTATCTAATAGTGAAAAAAAAGAATTAAATATTGAACATGGNGAGATGTCACTATTCCGAACAACATTTAATTCAAGCTTATCTATTGAAGCTGTTGTGGATGGGAAAAAAGGTTCAACCTCATTAAACAAGATAGATAAAGAGTCTATTGATAAAGCTATTTTACAAGTNATAGAGCTATCAAAAAGTTCTAATCCTGATGAGTGTTATGACATTGCAGAAAATCAGCCACCTCAAATATTTTCTTGCGGATCAAATGAGGCTGATTTAGATATCATGTATGATTCTCTATCTGAATTTAATCAATATACAAAAAAACAATTTCCTAAAATTATATTAGAAGCTGCAATTTTAGATTTTACAAAAACAAAAACATTAATTGCTAATTCCAATGGAGTAAGTTTNGAAGTAAATAAAGGTTTATATGGATTCTCNCCGATGTTTACTGCAAAAGATGGGCAGGATACTTCCTCATTTAATTATACAGGTTTTTGTTCTAAAAAAATTAGTCAGCCATTACATAAATATGGCATGATAGAACAATTGCTTAGAGAAACTGAAGAACAGGTTAGAACCTCGCCTATTGATNGTAAGTTTGTTGGAGATATTATAGTCACCCCTGATTGTCTCAGTGGTTTTTTATCGATGATTGAATCTCATATTTCTGATTTTATGGTTATATCAGGTAGGTCAGTATATAAAGATAAACTAAATGAGCTAATTGCAAGTGACAAGCTAACCCTNCATTCACATCCGCTATCAGAAAAATTGGATTATAATTATTTTACTACAGGCGATGATTATGTATGTGAAAATTCTACAATTATAGATAAAGGTATTTTAAAAACTTTATTATTAGGAATTTATGGAGCAAATAAAACAGGAAAAGATAGAGCCGTAAATAATGGTGGAGCACATATTGTNGAGCCTGGAGATAAGGCTTTAGATGATATGATATCAACAATTGATAAAGGGGTCTTATTATCTAGNTTTTCTGGTGGTAGCCCATCAGATAATGGAGATTTTTCAGGTGTTGCAAAGAATAGCTATTATATAGAAAATGGTGAGATTAAATACCCAATTACTGAAACTATGATTTCTGGAAATATATTCCAAATGCTTCATGAGATTAAAGATATTAGTAAAGAAACAATTAATGATGGATCTTCAATNTATCCCTGGATACAATTCTCAGGATTAACTATTTCTTAGGTTGTCTAGGTAGNTTATTATATCGTCAAAAGAATTTGATGTATNGTCAGCANATTCTACAACTTTTTTTCGTTCAACATGTTCAGTATAGGCAATAAATATATTTGCATAACCATATTTTTTTATTTCATAATCAGTATATCCATCTCCAATAACAACAATGGTACCGTTTAGTTTCAATTGTTTAATAGCTTGAATTTTTGCAAGATCTTGAGACATGATATTATTNTTGTCTAATATATAGCTATCATCATCTTTAATAAATGAATTACAGAAAATATGATTTGGTTTTATATTGAACATATTAGCAATAGGTTTAATAAAATCAATAAATCCACCTGAAATAATATATATATTTTCTGAATTNGATTTTATAAAATCAATATTATTAGTAAAGCTAGCTGAAATTTTATTCTTTATAATTTCANTGCCTTCCCTTATAGCATCTCTATTAATATTTAAAATTTCTAAGCGCTTGCTTAAGGATTTAGAAAAATCTATTTCTCCATTCATTGCCTGATTTGTTAAATCTTCTATTTGCTTTATTTTTTTTGGTTGATTATTAATTAAAAGATTAGATATTTCATCTAATGTTTCACATGAAATAATAGTACTATCAAAATCTATTATAAGTGAAATATTTTTATTTTTTAGATTAATTCGAAAACACCTTTTTTGCGATTTTTAGTTACTTCATCCCATTTGAAAATNTTACCATTAATAGCAATNTATACTCCAGATTCAAGAGTTTGAGCAGCAGTCAAAGCACTTCCTAAATTAAACAATCCATCTGAAGCACCAAATTTATATGGAATCATAGCCCCAGTAAACACAATGGTTTTATTTTTAATATTTTGAGCTAAAAGTTTAGCTGTTTTCGTCATAGTATCTGTACCATGAGTTATAACAATTTTTTTTATTTTTGTCTGAATACATGCATCCAAAATTANTTTTCTATCTATATCTACCATATCTAGACTATCTTTTAGCATTAAATTTTTTATACTTACTGGGATTTTGCATCTACCTAATTCGAGCATTTCTTTTATATTAGATTCATTAAAGTATAATGCCCCACTAATTTCATTATACTCTTTATCAAATGTTCCGCCAGTAACTAGAATTGTTATTTTTGTATTATTTTTCATTTTATTATTTCTCTAGATAAATGTTCTAGAATAATAAGATCTCTAGGAACATCAATTTCATAGCCATATTCTTCTGGAAAAATAACATGTCCTATTTTACCACCTAGTCTATTATTGGTTGATTCAAAATGTTCTCTAGAAAAAATATAAACTGATCCATTCTCAAAATATTTCTTTTCAGAATTTTGAACATCTTGTCTTCTTTTTCGATTCAAAAAATCATATTCAGCAGAAATTTCTTCAGAATTAATTTTCCAAAAGAAATTGTTCGATGGAGATAAGCTTAGCAAGGAATCATATTTACCGTTAATAAATTTATTAATGGCTATATCTAAAGATTTCTTAGGTCTTAAGGGACTAGTAGGTTGTAGTAATACAATAATATCTGGAAGATTATCTATATTGTTAAGGGCATGGCCTATTGCACTTTCTGTTGATGCCGTATCGGTTGCTAACTCAGGCGGTCTTTTAATTATTTTAGCTCCTGCAGTTTTAGATATATGAGCAATTTGCTCATCATCTGTAGAGACATAAATTTCAGTTATTAATGTTGATTCTTTGGCATATTCAATTGAGTGACTAATTAAAGGTTTTCCTTCAAAACTTTTTATATTTTTACCTGGGATTCCTTTACTTCCACCTCTAGCTGGAATAATTGCAATAATATTTATATAATTTATATTTTGGTTCATTTTAGCAGCCTTAATTTAACAAATAATATAATTTGAAATTATTTTTCTAATTTTTTTATTCTATTATTATGATATTTTTTTATAACATCAATATAAAAAGAATGCATATTATTAATTTGAGATTCATAAGTATAATTTTTATTATTTTCTATTATTTTTGGCTGTAAAGATGATAAATAATTTGATAATTGTTCATGATTTTTATTTAGTTCAGATAAAGAAGGAGTGCTAATGCCAAAACCATTTTCTTCAACAAATTCAGATATCACTGTAAATTGTTTTAATGTGATTTGGGGAATCCCAGCCATTAAATAGTCAAATGTTTTATTCCAAAAACCAAATTTCAATTCTTCAGGCATATTAACTGCATTAGGGTTAACTAAAGTTAATCCACAATCATATTGAGATAGTGCTTTTATTAATTTTTTTGGATTCAATCGATTCATAACATTTACATTTTTAATATTCTCATATTTCGTATAATTTCCATTTTGACTTGGATAAATATCTATTATGAAATTTTGGTTTGATAATTCTTTAATTTGAGGGATTAAATATCGTGTGATATTAGGGTTCTCTTGATCAATGGCTCCAACATAAACTAGGTGTATCTTTTTAGACTTTAAAGATAATTTTGGAAGGAGGTCTTCTTTTTTCAATATCATTTCATCACTACCAAAATTGGGGAAGCTTATATTTAAATTATTTATTGAATATTTTGAAGCAACTAAATCTCTGTAATAATCCGTTATAAAAACTGCACCATCATTTTTTTCATTACAGTATTTTTCATGCTTAAGTAGCTCAGTATTTAAGGTTCGCTTTCCAGATAGAAAATCATGTTGATCATATATTACTGGTATACCTAAGTCCATAGCCATTATTCTCATGGGCATTAAATCAGGCTCATTATGGACATGTATTAAATCTGAATTAGATTGGTTTATTAGCTTGACAACCTTTCGCTCCCAATTAAGTTGAATTTTTTTATGTACTTTAGTTATGCTAGCATAAAATTGATTCCCATAGCCATAAAAATCATTTGGTGAATTCCCTGAATGGAAAAGGTGAACATTTATATTATTTTTTTGATGAGCACAAGCTTGTTTAATATTTCTTATACACACAGTTGTTGCTTGTGCATAAATGATATTCTTAATATTATTTTTTAATTTTTGCAGTTTATTTTTATGAAAATTGATTTTTTCAATTTTCGATAGATTTTTATATTTATTTTTGAACTTAAACATGATTGTTGTTAATGAATTCATTAATCGTTTGAATAAAAAAGTTTGTTTTTATCTCATATCTTTTTTCTTTATGTGCATGTTGATAACCATTGAATCTTATTTTTTCTCGATTATTATTATCTGCTAACCAAAAGTTTATTTTTTCAACTAGGTCATTTTTGTCATTGAAATATATACAATGCTGATTATCTATATATTCATTTTCTAAACCTTTAACATATTCAACTAGACTAAATCCACCAGAACCTATAATTAAATGAATTCTATTACTCCAACAGTAATTTGAGTTGTAATCACCATTGAGAATAAGATTTATTTTAGCAATTTTTTTCGAAATAGTTTCAATTGGCACAAATGGTTTTGCATTTTGGAATCCATTTGATAAAAATTTTTTATAATCTTTAGAGTATATGATTAGATTAAATTTATTATCAATTTCTTTTAATAAATTAGTTCTTTTTGAATGAGATTTTTCATAGCTGCCAAAAAAACTTAAATCATAGTCATATTTTTGTATTTCAGTATAGTTGCATATTGAGGGGACCCCTTGATCAAGCCATATAGGATTGATATTCGATTGTAAATAATCAGAGAAGCAGTCTTTATCTTTGTTAAAAAAAATTGATACTTGTTTCGCTATCTTTAGAACCCTCCTTTGTCGTGCAAATCTTATTTTAGCCGTATCAAAATACCACCAGAAAATTGGAATATTATTTTTTTTAGCATATGTTAATATCTTTTGATTTTTTAATATAATTTTTAAGGAATTAAAAATTATACCATCATATTTGGAGTCTTTTTTTATATCTTTAAATGTGAAGATTGGAATGATATTTATCCCTTTTTTGATTAATGAATCAATGATAAAATATTCAGTTTTTATTTTTTTTGATTCATTATAATCTTCGGGTACTAGATAGTAAAATGTATTAATCATTTATTATATTTTCTATTTGATTAGTAAAGACATCAATCATTTGAGTTATATTTTTTGATGTATTTTTTTTCATTAGATTTATTTTTTTTCTATCTTTTACTAGTGATGTGAATGATTCTAAAAATATGCTATCATTAACTTGGAATATAGGCTGTTTATTAATTAAACCAATTTCATCACAGGGCATGCAAATACCAGATTCTCCATTAATAACAATTTCATTCATAGGAGGTGCATCAAGAGTTATTGTTGGAACTCTTGCATACATCGCTTCAAGTAATGTAAGGCCATATCCTTCAAATTTTGAAGGGGCTAAATTAATATCAAAAGATTTAATAAATTTTTTATAAGTATTTCTATCATAATTTTGAGTTATTATTTTTACTCTAGAATCTTCTTTTAATGATTTAATGTGTTTGTTTAAAATCCTATTGCTCCATCGTCTTATTTTACCTGCCATTTTTATTACAAATTCAACATCATCATTAGGGTATTTAGTAATGAGATTTAATACAGACTCTAAATTTCTTCTATCTAAATAGCCCCCAGTGCCACCATTAAAAAGTACTTTTATTTTTTCATTATTATTTAGGAGTCGTTCTTCATTTAAAATAAAATCAGACAATATCCATTGTAAGTATTTAATATTATTTAAGCCATCTTTTTGACATTCTTTGTATGCAAATTGAGATTTGACAAATATTGTTTTAAACAATTTGTAAAATTGAATTAATCTTATATCATAATATTCAAAATTAACCATCAGATATAATTTGGAGAGCGATTTTGCAAGATGTTCTATTTGTTTTTGTGGGAAGACTTCAAAACAAAATAATAAATCATCTTTATTAAGAAACTCAACTAATTTATTTTCTGATATAAATTTACAATCCCATTTTATTTTTCGTTTTGTACGGTAGCTAATATATATATCAAAACCATTTTTAGCAGCAATATCATAGATTGCTTTTGCATCATAGCTTAGGCCTTGCTCCATCCAAGGTGTATATAATACAATCTTTCTACTCATCAACAATTAAATTCTTAATCCATCGCTGTTTATCCCTAGATGGATTATGTTTTGCGCTTTTATAATTTTTACATTTATACAATGTATAGAATTTGTATTTTAGCCGTATTTCTTTTAAGAATTTGGTATATTTTTTCCATCTTTTAGAATAGCTGTCGCATGTCATTATTAAATTTGTATAACATGCTTTAAATGGTTTGTTATTTTGAGCATAATTAAAAATTTTAATCCAGAAATCTGAATCTACACCACAAGAGTATTTTTCTGTCCAGGTTCCAAACCCTTCAATTTTATTAAAAATAGAGGTTTTTATTCCTATAGTGGTTCCTTGAACCCGATTACTAGAGTAATCTCTTAGCTTTCCATTTTTATCTTGTACTTGTCCAATAATAAAGTGGTAATCATTAAATAAATCTAGAATATTTGTAATGCTATTTGATGAAATTAAATAATTATCATCATCCAGAAATAACAATTGTTGACTTTCAGCTATTCTTGCAGCTTCATTTGCAACACGAGCTTTAGACATGCATTGAATTGTTTTTGGTAAATAAATCCATTTTTTAATTAAATTATTTTTGATTCCATTTTTATTTAAAAATGAATTTAAATAATCATTTTCAAGTTTATAAAAAGACCGGTGGTCATTTGGAATTGCGGTCTTTTGTGAATATTTTTCCATGATTGTTTTAGAATAGTTAGATCCATCATCAGCAATAATAACTTCTATATTATGATTTAATATTTGGTTTTCAATAGTACTTAAGGTTTTAAATAAGGGATTTTGGTTTTTATTGGTACAGTAGTGTGATATGATTATTGACAAACTATATTTCATTAGATAGTATCTTAGCTAAAGCAAGATCGGTATTTGTAGTGACTTTGAAGTTATTGTGATCCCCATTAAACAAAGCATACTTAGCTTGATTATCAAAATCTAGTAATGCAGAAAAATCATCTGAGTAATTTTTGGTATTATTTTTTAAAGCAGTTAATATTTTTTCATAATTAAAACCTTGAGGAGTTTGGATTAGTTTTATATTGTCTCTATTTAAATATTGAATTCCATTTTTTTTCAATTCCAGTAATGAATCTTTACAGCTTATGATTGGTATGCTAGCATCATTTTCTGTTAAGTGTTTAATGCAACTATTTATAATTTTATTTGAAATAAAAGGTCGTGCTGAATCATGAATCAGAACATTTCTTGTTGATTCGTCACATGCTAATAACCCTTTAATTGTTGACTGTGTTCTTGTATTCCCTCCTGTAACAATTTTATAGCTATTGCTAAGTTTTTGAATAAGAGTTGATTTAATATACTCCTTTTTGCATACTAAAATAATTTCATCAATGTTAGTATTTTTTTTAAACGTATCTATAGAGTATTCTATTATGGGTTTATTACTTAAAGTTAGGAATTGCTTTGGTATTTCAGATTCAATTCTAGAACCGGAACCTCCAGCGAGTATAATTGCACTATTCACTATTAGCATCCTCACTAAATTGCAAGTCATATAGTCTCTTGTATGTACCATTCAAGCTATATAGCTCTTGATGAGTTCCTTGCTCTACAACTTCACCTTTGTCAAAGACTAAAATTTTATCTACATTTTTAATTGTTGATAGCCTGTGAGCAATTAATATAACAGTTCTATCTTTAACTAAATTATCTATTGCATTTTGCACAAATTTTTCTGATTCTGAATCTAGAGATGAAGTAGCCTCATCTAATATTAATATGTTAGGATTTCGTAAAATTGCACGAGCTATTGATATTCTTTGTTTCTGTCCCCCAGATAATAAAATTCCATCCTCCCCTATTTTAGTATCATATTGATTTGGCAGGTTGTTTATGAATTCATCAGCATAAGCTGCTTTCGCAGCCTTGATTATATCATCTTTTGTAACATTTTTCATACCATAGCAAATATTATGAAATATAGTGTCGTTGAATAGAATAGTATTTTGTGTTACGATTCCCATCTGCTTCCGCAGTTGCTTTATTTTTATATTTTTTATATTCATATTATCAATCAGGATATTACCAGATGTAATATCATAAAAGCGCGGAATAAGATCAACAAAGGTAGATTTTCCNGCTCCACTTGTACCTACTATAGCAACATTCTCTCCTTTATTAATAGTGACATTTATATTTTTAAGTGAAGGTTTTTCTCCAAGTTCATATTTAAAAGAAACATCTTTAAAAATAATTGATTTTTTAAATTGATTAAAATCTTCATTTGCATGCTCATCTTTAATTGTAATAGGAGTATCTAAAATTGAAAAGACTCTTTGAGAAGATGCTAGACCAGTTTGTATTTGTGCATTTACACCTCCCAACTTTCTAATCGGTTGCATTGCTGCAAACAATAATAGTATAAACTTCATAAAATCATCAGATGTCAATCCCGTTTCTTGAAAAACTTCAACACCTCCAAACCATAAAATAACTACTGCTATTGTTACTCCAATCATATCGTTTATTGGTGTAATAATATTTGAAAGTTTATCTTGTTTGAATANCAGATTGAAATATTTAAGATTTTCTTTAATGAATTTGTTAATTTCATAGTTTTCCATGGAGAATGCTTTTACAATTCTTATTCCAGACAATGATTCTTGCAGGGTATTAATTAACTCTGCTATTTGCAAACTAGTCCTAGTAGCTTTCCTTCTTAAACTAGATCCAATTTTGATTATTAAATAGCCAGATAGGGGAATGATAATTATTGATATTAGTGTCATTTTAGGACTTATAATTAGAAGTAGTGCAATGAAAATTAATAGATTGAAAGGCTCAATAATTAAGTTTTGGACACTTTGAATAAAGGCTGTCCTCATTTTTGCAACATCAGTCACTAGAATTGAGGACATTTCACTTGTTTTATTCTTATCATAAAAAGAAATCGAAAGTTTTTGCATGTGAGAAAACAGTTCATCCCTTATATCACTAATTAATTTGTTTTGAGCAAAACTCATAGTCACTTTACTTATGTATAAACTTATATTTTTAATTAAGAATATTATTATCATTAACCCGCATAAAGTTTTTAATTGTTCTATTTTTGTTCCTTCACCAATTAATTGCTGAGTAAATAATTTCAAGGTATCATTTAGATTGGTAGGGTTTTCAATAGTTGGTAGCGTTTCAGGATTAATTATTGTGCTAATTAAAGATCCTATCATCCAAACGGAAAGAGAGTTCATGGCTATAAATATAAATGAACATAATAAAGATAAGATTACTAATGTTCTATATGGTCTAATATATTTTAATATTCGAAAATATAATTTCATTTATAATTTTCCATCCCCATTTCTAATTATTTTATGAGGNNTAACGGCTAAGTTAATTATAGTAGACCCTTTTGAACTATGATTTATTTTATCTTTAAATATATCGGTATCAGGGAAAACTTTTTTCATTTCAGAAGTGTCACTTAATGATGGTTGCCCTTTCTTATTGACACTGGTAGTGACGATNGGGTTGCCTAAATGCTTGGTCACTTCAATGGGAAATGGATGATTAGGAATTCTTATTCCTGTATAATTTGAGGTCTCATTGACTAGAGGCGATAAATTAGAGTCTATGGATTCAATCAATATAGTGAAGGCTCCTGGAAAAATTCTTTTGCATATTGCTTTCTCATCGTCACCTAATTTCCCATATTTTTCAATTTCATTTAAAGAGTGCACAATAATGCTCAAGGGGTCTTTTCTATTTTTTAACAAATTCAATTTATTAATAGCTTTAGTGTTNNTTGCATCAGCACCAAATCCATACAAGGTATCTGTAGGATAAATAATTACACCACCACTTTTTAAAATTTCAACAGCTTTATTAATAGAATTTTTATTTTTGACTAGATATATCATTCTAGTAAATATCTTTGGACCATTTTTTATGAAACCAAAAATATTGTTCTGGATATTTTTTNATTTCTTTCTCAAGCAAGTCTGAGAAATATTTGTTGATATTATATATTAAATCATCTTTAGATATATTNATATCCTTTTTATCAAGNTGGATTATATTTAACTCATATTTTAAATTAGGTTTTAATATGCAGAAGCCTATAAAAATTGGTTTTTTAGTTTTAATATGAAAGTAGCCAGCTCCTTTAGGGATGGATGTATTAGATCCGAAAAAAGGAATTTCAGTACCATATTTGCCTGCATTTTGGTCACTTGCAAGTCCTAAGAAATTATTGTCTGTTAATACTTTTTTCATAATTTCTTTTGATTCTTTTTTTGGTATTAATTGAGTATTTTCTTTATTTCTAACCCAATTAAAAAATCTTTCAGCAGATTTATTTTTTTGGGTTTGTGTAACTATGCTCATAGGATAATTATTAAGACCAAATCCAGGTATAAACATCTCCCAATTTCCAAGATGGTCAGTCATCACAATGCCCCCTTTATGATTGTTTAGTAATTGGATAGAATGGTTATCAAATGTAAAAATCTTATGTATATTATTTTTATTTAAAATTGGCATTCTAAAGAAATCAACAAGCACCATCCCAAAATGCTTATAGCATTTTTTAATTAATTTTTCTATTTCTTTATCATTTAATTGTGGAAAAGCTATTTTTATATTTTGTTTAGCTATTTTTTTTCTAATTGGAATTATATAATAGAAGAAAACTCCTAATAATTGTCCTAGCTTAAGTGCTATTCTCCTTGGTAGGAGTGTGAAAATAATAGTTATTAATCTTAATAGGTAATACATGATATTATTTAATTTAAGGTATTATTGATAAAAAGATGCAGAAGATATTAAATTTGAATTGTTAATTATGACTCAAAAACAGATTCCACATCATTTAAGACAGTATATAGTTGATCAAAACTATTCAAAATACACATATATAGATCATGCAGTTTGGCGATATATAATGAAAATTAATGTTGATTTTTTTACTGCACATGGACATGAGAGTTATATTGAAGGTTTGGATAAAACAGGTATATCTTTAGATAAAATTCCACGAATAGAAGAGATGGATGAAAAATTATCAAAAATTGGATGGGGTGCTGTCTGTGTCAGAGGCTTCATTCATCCTCAAGCATTTATGGAGTTTCAATCGTTAGGTATATTGCCTATTGCTGCTGATATGCGGACAATTGAACATTTGACATATACTCCTGCACCAGATATTGTTCATGAGGCAGCTGGGCATGCGCCGATTTTAATTAATGAAGAATATGGAAATTATATAAAAGAGTATGGAAGTATTGCATCAAAAGCTATTATGTCAAAAGAGGATTTAGACTTGTATGATGCAATAAGAGAACTTTCGGATATTAAAGAATCTCCTCTTTCTACAAAAGAAGATGTAGAAAATGCAGAGACGGAGCTCGCGAAAGCATCTGATAATGTGACATTTATAAGTGAAATGGCATTACTTACTAGAATGAATTGGTGGACGGTAGAGTATGGTTTGATTGGTGAAAAAACTAATCCTAAAATTTATGGTGCAGGTTTGCTTTCGTCTGTAGGGGAAAGTCATAATTGTTTAAAAGAAAAAGTTTCAAAAATTCCTTTTGATGTTGATAATGTTGAATATTCATATGATATAACAGAACAGCAACCTCAGCTATTTGTCACTCCAGATTTTTATACATTAAAAGAGGTCTTAAGGCAAGTTTCTAGGACGATGGCATATTCAAATAGTGGTATTGAAAGTTTAAATAAAGTTTTGCAATCAAAAAGTGTTTGTACAGTTGGACTTAATTCAAGAGTCCAGATATCAGGGGTTCTTACTGAATGCTTAGATAAAAATAACAGTCCTGTCTTCTTAAAATTTGAAGGTCCAACTCAGCTTTCATATGAAAATAGTGAAATTAATGGTCATGGAGGAGATTACCATNGTCATGGATATAGTACTCCTATTGGAAGGCTTGAAGATTATGATAAGCCATTATCTAGTTTTACTTCAGCAGACATGGATTCATTAGGATTGGTAGAGGGTGCTGAAATTAACTTTGTATTTGAAAGCGGAGTGCGGGTTAATGGAGTTTTAAGTTCATATACCTGTCATGAAGATAAATTGTTACTTGTAAGTATTGATAAATGCACNGTGAAATANAATGNCAATATTTTATTTCAACCAGANTGGGGTATGTTTGATATGGTTTGTGNAGAAGANGTTGTATCAGCATTTGGAGGTGCAGCTGATAAAGTTAATTTTCATAAATTCGTAGATAAGCATATTAAAAAAGATATCCCAGTTCAAAATTCATTTTCANATAAACAATTAAAACTAAATAATTATTATAAACAAGTTCGTGATATGAGAGAGAATGANAATGTTGATGTTTCTGAACTTAAAAATATATATTCTATTTTGCAGCAAGAATATACTGATGAGTGGCTATTGCTATATGAGATTTTAGAAATAGTAAAAGATGATCCTAATTTAGACTGGGCTCAAGATATTTTAAAATCTTTGAACGAAAAAGCTGAAGAAAGGTCTGATTTAGGTCTTGTTATAANACGATCTTTGAATTTATTATAATCAAATAGCAGATTTGAATTTCAATAATAGNTCAGATATTTTTGGTCTTGTTTGTATTATTAATCTTATTATATTTATCTAATATGAAATTTATTTTAATATTTATTTTATCTTTTGTACTTAGTCAGATTCCAAGTACTAGAGTGGTAGCTGAATGGGAACCTGCAATNGGAACAATGATNAGGTGGCCTTTAGGTATTCCTTCAGAATTAGTAGTAGAGCTTGCTCAAGATGACACTTTGTTTGTNCTTGTAGAAAATTCTAATCAAGAAATTCAAGCTAGAGCCAATTTTAATGATTGGGGCATTGATTTAGATAATATAGTTTTTATTTTTACTGAAACNTACAGTCATTGGACAAGAGATTATGGACCTAAATTTTTAATTGATGANGGTGAGTGGAAGGTCGTCAATCAGCAGTTCAATGGTTACCCTGAAGAAAATGGTTGTGAAACTATTGTTGAATTGCCAAATCANAATCAAGGAAGACCTTCTTATTTTGACTCTAGGTGGTATGACGAAGATGATGATACAAATATAGATTTTGCAAATCANCAAANCTGGGATATATTTAATTTGCCCCTTTATTGGACAGGNGGNAANTTNATGACAGATGGTTATGGGATGGGTTTTTCAACTGAACTGATGGTTAATGAAAACAACATAAGCCAAAATCAATTTTTAGATTTTATGGATCAATATTTAAATGTTGATAATTATCATATTTTTGAAAACCCAAANTTCCTTAGTATTCAACATATTGATTGCATGGCAAAGCTTGTTAATCCTGAAACAATCATTATTAAACAAGTATCAGAAAATAGTCCTGAATATGAGTGTATTGAATCGTTTGCAGATTCGTTTTCGCAGCTTAATACATTTTATGGTAGACCTTTTAAAATATTTCGTATTTATTGTCCTGAAATTAATGGTGCATGGTGGGAGGTTAACCCTGTAGCTGCATACACAAATTCTTTAATTTTAAACAATAAAGTATTAGTGCCTCAATATGGTATATCAGAAGATCAACTAGCATTNCAAACATTTCAAGATGCAATGCCNGGTTATGATGTTTTAGGTTTTGATAANAATACTAATTCTCCTTGGTATGGAGAAGATGCACTTCATTGTCGTACAATAGGNATTTTTGACTCTAATATGATTCATATTTCCCATAAATCAATTAGGGAAGAAGATATAGAAAATAATAGTAATATTTATATAGAAGTNGAAGTCCTTGATTATGGGTTANNGAATCAAGAACTTAGTTCAGTTTTTTTAAACTGGAAATATGAAGATGAAGATGNANNATTTGAAGAGATTGAATTNAGTTCTGTTTCAAATAATTTATTTTCTGGTTTTTTCCCTCAATTAAATTCAAGTTCTCCNATTCAGTATTTTATAAAAGCAGTTAATATGAATGGGAAATTTGNAACTCATCCAAATGCTGGCTGGCATATTTTTAATACTTTNGAATCTATTNCAGGTGATGTNAACCAGGATNTTGATATCAATATTCAAGATGTTATTTTGGTTATTAATATGATTTTAGATGGTAATTTTAATGCTTTGGGTGATATGAATAATGATAATTCAATTGATGTATTAGATGTTGTTCAAATTGTAAATATAATCTTGAATCAATAACTAGTTTTTTTATACAAGTTCGCTTATTATTTTTAAATGTATTTAATCACTTAAAATATTTTTATATACGACTAAACTAGTCGTATATTTATAGGCTTGATTTATAGAGAGAGATTTATGCTTAAATTAACTAAAACAGTAGAGTATGCTTTGATTTCAATGAATTATATTGAGAATAATTCAAATGGGAAACCTGTATCTGCTAAATCGATATCTGATCAATTTTCAATTCCAGAGGAATTATTAGCTAAGGTATTACAGAAATTAGTCAAATACAAAATGTTAGAATCTGTTCGTGGACCATATGGAGGATATAAGATTAAAACCTCAACAAAGAATACGAATTTAGTCTATTTAATTGAGTCATTAGAAGGTCCAATTGGGATTGTTGATTGTTCTATTAGCAATGATTGTTCTTTGCTTGATTCTTGTAATATAAAAAGTCCTATTGATAGTATAAATCAGAATATTAAATCTGTTTTTGAAAAAACCACCTTAAAAGATATAATAAAAGGGATATGATATGAGTGAAGATACTTTAGAACAACTTAATGAGAGTATTGAATTAACAGAAAAAGCAGCTAAAAGGATTAATGCTATACTAAAAGCTGAAGATAAGCCTGATCATGGATTGCGAGTAGAGGTTATTAGTGGTGGATGCTCAGGTATGAACTATAACATGACATTTGATAATGAAAAAAAAGAATTTGATAAAGTATTTGAATCTCATGGTATAAAGGTATATTGCGATTTGAAAAGTTGGTTGTATCTCAAAGGGGTAAAAGTAGATTTTTCTGATGATATGCTATCAGGTGGGTTTCAAATTGTAAACCCAAATGCAAAACGAACATGTGGTTGTGGGACAAGCTTTTCTGTATAAATAATGAGTAAAGAAAAACAAATAATAAATCAAACATTAGAAAAAAAATATGAGTACGGTTTTACCACTGATATTGAACAAGAGACTATTGCT
>NZVQ01000030.1 GCA_002701525.1 Fidelibacterota bacterium
ATTGCAATTAGACTAGTTATTTTTTTCATTATCACTCCTCCTTATTGAGTTGTTAATTACTAGTATGTTTTTTTAATATTACACTAAATTTTCTATCTACTCTAAAATGAGCAATCTAAAGTACTAATACTATTGTTATTATTCAAGTAAAAAATATAATATTCTCGATATGAATATGTTTAGATGTGCTTTAGGTCACAAAAAGCTAGACCGAATGGTCGATAGATTCGCCTACAATTTCAGCAATATCCTTAACTTGCATGGTTTCTTCTTTGCCGGTTACTTTCATTGCATCATCCATCATTATAGTACAGAATGAACACCCTGTAGCAACAGTATCAGCACCTGTTTCGACAGCCTGTTCAAAGCGTTCAACATTCACTCTGCTGCCTTGATCAATTTCATGCCACATATTGCCACCACCAGCGCCACAACACATACTACTTTCTCGACTCTCTTTCATTTCAATAATATTTTCTATTTCTGCGACATTCTCTAAGATGTTACGAGGTTGATCAAATATTTTATTGTGCCTTCCAAGATAGCAAGGATCATGGAAAGTGATTTTTTTATCTGTTTTATAATTCGTTTGGAGCTGCCCCGTACTTATTAATTCTTCAATCAATTCTGTGTGATGAACGACTTTGTATTCTCCTCCAAAATCAGGATATTCATTTAAAATAGTATTCATGCAATGTGGGCATGAAGCGACTATCTTATTGAATTTGTATTTATTAAGTGTTTCTACATTTTGTTTTGCTAAAGTTTCAAATAAGTACTCTTCTCCAAGTCTTCTTGCAGAATCACCAGTACAGGTTTCTTCTTTACCCAAAACAGCATAATCAACATCAGCAGACTCTAATATTTTTAGCATATTAGTAGCAACACTTTGATTTCTAGGGTCATATGCTCCAGCACAACCTACCCAATACAATATATCAACTTCATTTTTTTCTTGTAATGTAGGCGGCTTGAAATCAGTTGATTCTGTCCATTTTAGTCTATCTTCTTTTGGGAAACCCCATGGATTTCCATTTAGCATTGTTTTTTCTAAACTTTCATTGGCTTGCACAGGTGGCTTACCTTCAGATAAGACTAAATGCCTTCTCATATCAATGATTGTTGGAACATGTTCAATAAGCACTGGACATTCTTGCATGCAAGCCCCACATGTAGTGCATGACCATAGCTCAGTTTCAGTTATTAACCCTCCAACCAAATCATCTGTTTTTTTATAATCCATTGTTTCTGAATATAATTTAGTTCTTATATCTGTAATTATTTTCATTGGAGATAATGGTTTATCTGTACGAGTAGCAGGGCAAACGGAAGAGCACCGAGCACACTCAGTACAAGACACACTATCTAAAAGTTGCTTCCATGAAAAATCTTTTACATTGCTTGCTCCAAGGCTAATATTTTCAACATCTGCATTTGGATTTTCCATTATTTCTGATATGTTCATAGACTTAAGCAAACCTCGTTTTTTACGATTTGTAAGCGCTACATTTGCAACTACCGCAATAACATGGAACATTTTAGTCATAGGTATTAGTGAAATAAATATCAATGAAGTTATGGCATGCCCCCACCACATATAGGGTTTCAGTGCAACCCAATTTGCTTGAGTTGTTAGTTTCGACAATAAATACCCAACCCATGACCAATGAGCGGTTGGAGGTTGCTCCACAGCAAGTCTAGCCGCTTCAGTAAAAAAACCCCCAATACTTAAGAAAACAAGAAAAAATAATATGCCAGAATCACCTAGAAATGTCCCCCTTCCTGAAAGGTTATTTTGAGGTAGGATATCTGGTTTAATATAATGTCTTCTAAAAAGAGCCATCATGCAGCCTACGATAAGCATCATGCCACCAGTGTCATTAAGCCATGCAAACCAAGGGGTGTCGAAACCTGGAAGATATTCTTTAAATATGCCTTGTGCAGCAAAAAAATCAACGGTTGTAGCAAAGGTTAATTCAATAAATCCCCAACCAATTAAGAAATGCATGATAGATGCATAAGTAAAACGTTTTGAATAAACTTTTTTCTGGCCAATACCAAAGCTTAATGAATTGTACAATTGAGATAGAAGATTTAATGAGCGATTATCAGGTTTGCCTACTTGTACAGTAAATAATCTTCTCAGATTATATGCCATGTAAAACATAGAAATGAGTGCAAAAATATAAAATAATTGAGGAACGCTATGTGCAGATTGTTCACTCATATAACTTTATCCTTTTATGATTGGTGGTTTTTTATTAACTCAGTTAATTTAGGAATAATTTCAAATAAATCACCAACAATTCCATAATCGGCAATTTCAAAAATAGGGGCTTTGGGATCCTTATTGATTGCCATAATATTATCAGAACCTTTCATACCCACTTGGTGTTGGATTGCTCCAGAAATTCCAACTGCAAGATATAGCTTAGGAGTTACAACTTGCCCCGATGATCCTACCTGCCTATCATGAGGGAGCCATCCATAGTCGACTACAGGTCTTGAAGATCCAAGCTCAGCTGATAGGCTTTTGCTAAGTTCTTCTACTAAAGGCATATTTTCTTCTTTAGATATACCTCTACCTACAGATACAATAATATTCGCACTTGAGAGGTCAACATCGCCTTTAGAATCCTTGAATTTATCTAAAGGTTTAATGGCATTGTTATCATCAACTCCAACTGTTAATTCTTGTGTTTGAGCATTGCCTTGCTTGATTTCGTCAGCTCTAAATGCACCAGATTGAAAAGATATTATGACTGGAGACTTACTACATATATCTGCATTTACTTTGCCTTGATACATTTGTTTAGTGCAGATGATATTTTCACCATTCATATTGATATCTATGCAATCAGATATAAAAGGCATGTCAAGTCTAGCACTTAATCTAGGAACCCAATCCCGTGCTTGATATGTATGTGCAAAAGCTACTATGTCAGGTTTTTTTTCATTAATTACCTGTTCTAATGCTGACACATATTTTATAGGATGGAAATCATCCAGACCATTTATAAAATAATTAGTATCAATATTATATTGCTCAAGCTCATTATTTATTTCCGAATTAAATGATACGGTTGATATAGTGTCATTCTCATTACATACTTTCTGCATTCCGCAGACAGCTTCAATGGATGAGCGTGATATTTTATTTTCTTCTGATTGTATAAAAATTAATATGTTCATAAAACCTTAATCTCATTTGTTAAAATATTTAGTATTTCTGATGCCATTTCATCGGCACTTCCCTCAATGTATTGAGTTTCTTTAGTTTTAGATGGGATATATAATTTTTCTAGTTCCACTGATGATTCATAGTCTGAAAAATTAACTTCAATGCTTTCTAGAGGTTTGTTTTTTGCCATCATAATTCCTCTTAGAGAAGCATATCTTGGATTGTTGATACCTGATTGTATTGTCAATGACGTTGGGAGACTTAATTCAGACCACTGAAACCATCCATTCTCTAATTCTTGTTTTATTTTAACAGTATTTTCATTAATCATTTCAGTAGACATTACTAATGAAGAGTGTGATGTTCCTAATAGTTCAGCAATTAGTAGACCTAATTGGCAATTACCCGAGTCATCAGACTGTAATCCAGATAAAACTAAATCATAATTTTGACCCTCTAATTGTTTTGCGATGATTTTTGCAACAGTTAGTATATCTTTATAATTACTACTATTATCAATTAAATGAATGCCTTTGTCAGCCCCTTTTGCAAGTGCAGTTTTAATTATTTCATTTGCAGAGTCACCACCAAGTGAACAAACTACAACTTCACCGCCATGTTTTTCCTTTAATAAAAGTGCTTCTTCTAAAGCATAATTGTCACTTTCATTTATAATGTTAGTAATGTTAGAAGTATCAATAGATTTTGAATCAGGGCCAATAGTAATTTTACTATCTTTATCTGGGACCTGCTTTATTAAAACACAAATTTTCATTTAGAACCTTTAATATTTATATATGATAATAAAAAACCAGTCTTAAATTTAAGCAAAATTAATGTATGTTTTTAATACAAATTATTAAATTGTAAGCATTTTAAAAGGACTATCATTTTTGCATATAATAATCTTCATATTTTTTTCATTAATTATAGCTGATGAATCTAATGAACCATTTTATAATTATAAACATGACAAGGTTTATTCTATTATCAATAATGGTATGATTCCACTTATTGATGGAAGATTAAATGACCCTTGTTGGGAAGGTGTTGAAGAAATCAAATTATTTACTCAAGAGGCTCCTGATTATAATGCCCAACCTACTGAAGATACATCTGTTAAAATAATTCAAGATGAATATGCAATATATTTAAGTGCTTATCTATATGATAGTTCCCCAGAATTAATTGTTCAAAAGTTTGTTAATAGAGATGATTTTGTCAAATTATCAATGTCAGATTGGTTTAGTTTTAGTATTGATAGTCATCATGACCATCAAACAGGCTATGAATTTATTGTAAATGCAGCAGGAATACAATTTGACAGTTTCTTATTTGATGATATAGAAGAAGAAATGAATTGGGATGGTGCTTGGCAATCAATGGTTTCTAAAGCTAATGATGGTTGGACCATTGAGATGAGAATCCCATTTTCTTCACTGCGATATTCAGATTATGATGGTAAATCTAAATGGGGAATGAATATAAAAAGATATATACATAGAAAAAATGAATATATTGAATGGGTAGTGCTTCCCAAGGGAACCGTTGCAGGAGTATCAAAATTTGGACATTTAAATAATATACAAAATGCTGAATCAGAAAGGTCTATAGAGGTTGTCCCCTATATGTCTATGGGGCAAATGCGGTATGATGATATTGTACTTAAAGATGAAAATAAGGAAAGTCTAGAAACAGGCTATGAATCATATGATACAACATACTATTATAATAAAATAGGACTTGATATTAAAGCACATTTATCTAATAATACAATATTAGATTTCACAACACTACCTGATTTTGGACAAATAGAATCAGATCCTGCAGATATTAATTTTACAGAGTATGATACATACTTCAGCGAAAAGAGAAGTTTTTTTCTAGAAAACATCACACTATTTGATTCTCCAATCGATTTGTTTCATTCTAGAAGGATTGGGGAAAATCCAAACTATGAAATAAATCAATATCAAGAATTAGAAGAGGCTTTAGTTTTAGGTGCTGCAAAAGTCACCGGTAAAACAGAATCAAATATAAGCTATGGATTTATTGCTGCAAAAACAATGAGTCAAAAAAGAAATAGCTTATCTAATAATATGTTTTCAATTAATATAAACCAGGCAACTCATAACTATTTGGTAGGCAGGTTAAGTAAGGATATTTTTTCTGGAAACTCTTATATTGGTATAACTGCAACATCGTTTAAGAATAGAAATAAAAAATCTTCAGTATTCTCATATGATGGATTATATTATTTATTTGATAATAATTTATATATAGATAGTCAAGTAATATACTCTCTTAAGGATACAGTGGGAACGGGTGCATTTTTAGAATTTGAATATTCATTTCCTAACTTAGTTCAATTCGGAACAAGCATAGAATACTATGATTCTAATTTAGATATCAATGATATAGGTTACTTAATTAGAAACAATTTATTTAAAATGAATAATGTAATGATTTATAAAAATGAAAAAATGTTATCAAAGTTTGGAGTAAAAGATTTTGATATTCAATTGAGTCATGTGTTTGCTCAGAATAATACTGAGAAATTATTATTAAGCCATATTTTAAGTTCTAGTTTGAAAATTAATTTTAACAATTATAGCTTTTTAGATTTTACTCAAATATTTACAAGAGAGTCTTATGAAGATCGCCATTATGCTTTTACTAGGGATAGATTGTATGTAAATAAAATTGGAAAAATACCTAGTAGCAGAACATTCCAAATAGATTTTGGAACAGATCCTAATTATAAATTTTACTTTGATTTTACATATGCTAAGACGAATACAGATATAGATGAAGAAAGTAGTGNGTATTCATTTTTATTAGGAGCAAATATTACTGAAGATTCTGATTTGACAGTATCATTTATAAAAAATGCAGGAAATGAAAAATTTAGCTTTTTAGAGTCTCTATCNGAAATAATACCAGTGAATANAGTTAAGAATCACTTTATTTTTGCAAATGATAAAAGTATTAAGAAAAAATTCACATTGCGATATAATAAATTTTTTAAAAATGGAATTAATTTTCAACTTTATCATGAATATTTTGCTGAAAGTCATAAATATGATAACTATAGTGAATTATCNATGGANTCTGAATATCCAAGNACTCAAACTGATTATATATTNTCAGATAATTTTTATTGTGATGTAGGAGANCCTAATTTAGATGATGCNTTTGAACCATGTTCTCTGAATCCTAATGATTATATTTATTACTATCCAAACTACAATGAATTAAATTTGAATTTGATATTGAGCTGGGAATACTCTCAAAGATCAAATATATATNTTATATATAAGATTAGAAAATCTATNATAGGTAAAGAAATAACAAATTATGTAGATTTTGTAGATTATGTAGATTTTTTGAATTACAAACATTCTGAGGAACATTTAAGTGAGATTTGGAATGATCAGTCAATATATGTTAAANTTGATTATTGGTTTGATTTTTAATTTTTACTATAAATTTTTACTAAAGANCAAGGTTCTCCAAAAAAAACTGTTTTAGCATAATTTGAAAGATGTGTTGCAANAATTAAATAAGCCCAAATTGGAACGGGNGATTTTGTNCATCCTTTAATTAAAACTTTTTCATTCTCATATTGATTCCACTTTACTTCAGACACCTTTTGTCTAAAGTCATCTTCCTTTATTATACCATCNCTTAAAAAATCATCAAGGTAAATTGTTTTCATATTTATTCCCAATTAGTGTTTTCGCTTGACTNNTTTTTTTCATCAAAGCCTAATTTAACCCTTGCTTCTTCTGTCATCATTTCAGGTTCCCACGGAGGATCAAAGGTNACNTCAACNGTTGCTTCNTTAACACCCNCAAGGCTTTCAACTTTAGATTTTATATCATCAGACATATGTTGTCCCATGGTGCAGCCAGGAGTTGTAAGGGTCATCAATACATAAATATCATTATCACCATTGCTTAGGGGCTTAATGTCAACTTTATAAATTAAGCCTAAATTCCAAAGGTCAATTGGAATTTCTGGATCAAAACATTGTTTCAGAACATCTATAATTGTATTTTCATTTATATCCATTAGTACCTCGATTTTGTTATATATTCTTTTATTTTCTCAAGTGTAAAGTTTATTTCTTCCATTGTATTAAATCGNCCTATCCCAAATCTAATTGAAGAATGAGCTAATGCATCTGATAAACCGATAGCTTTCAATACATGAGAAGGTTTAGTTGATTTTGATGTACATGCTGATCCATTTGAAATTGCAATATCTCTTAAAGACATCATCAAAGAATTNTTNTTAACACTAGGAATTGCAANATTTANGTTGCCAACTAATCTATTTTCTAAATCACCATTAACTATTATGTTTGGTATTATATCTTTTAATCCCTCTAATAATTGATTACGGAGATTAAGTATATTTTCATTATCAATCAACATATCTTGTTTTGAAATTTGGCATGCCTTCCCAAAGCCAACAATATTTTGAATAGCCATTGTACCTGGGCGTATTCCATTTTGTTGTCCTCCACCATGTATTAAAGGTTTTAGATTGATTTTTGGATTTTTATTTCTAATGTATAGTCCTCCAATGCCTTTTGGNCCATACATTTTATGGCTGGAGAAAGATAAAAAATCTATATTNCTATTAGACATATCTAATTCAATTTTTCCAATTGATTGTGCGGCATCAACATGGAATAGTATATCGTAATTTTTGCAAANAANACCAATTTCATCAATAGGATATATATTTCCNATTTCATTATTAGCATGCAGAACTGTTATTAAGAATGTTTCTTCGGTAATCGAATTTTCAATTGTATTTAAATTAATTTNCCCATCCTTATTTACAGGTATATAAGTAACGGTATATCCATCAGATTCTAAGTTTTCACATACATCAAGTGTAGCTTTATGTTCTGTTGCAAAGGTAATAATGTGNTTTTTTTTATTTTGCTCAGAGTATGCAGAGCCTTTTAATGTTATATTGATAGATTCTGTTGCNCCGCTTGTAAAGTATATCTCATCCATATTGCAATTTATTAATTTTGCAATATGCTCTTTAGCTATATCAACAGATTCTTTAGCTTCCCATCCATATAAATGAGTTTGACTTCCTTCGTTGCCAAATTTTTCATTATAGTAAGGCACTATTTCTTTTATTACTCTTGGATCAACAGGTGTTGTCGATTGNTTGTCTAAATATATAGGCCGATTTATATCCATTATATTATGGTAAGCCAATTATTGTAGGAATCGTTATTNCCTCTAACAATATCCATATATATTTNCTGTAATTTAAGAGTCGTTTGACCAGGAAATCCATTTCCTATGGTATGCTCATCTACAGAACAAACAGGTGTAACCTCCGATGCTGTGCCAGAGAAAAAGACTTCATCGGCATTTAGAAGGCTATCCATAGTTAAATTTTCTATAATAACATCTATACCAATATTTGAACAAATTTGAATTAATGAATCTCTAGTAATGCCTAATAAAATTGAAGATTTTTCATCGTTTGTATAAATTTTNCCATTTTTTACTATAAAAATGTTTTGGCCGNANCCTTCTGCTATAAAACCATCTTCATTCATTAGTATAGCTTCATCAAAACCACGTTTTTTTGCATCAGTAACTGCAAGCATTGAATTAAGGTAATGCCCAGATCCTTTTGCAATTGCAGGCATTGAGTTTATACTGAATTTTTTCCATGGTGATATTGTTGTTCGGACCCCTTTTTCTAATGCTCCATCACCTAAGTAGGCACCCCAATANAATGTGGCGATAGCAACATTTACAGGACAGTTTTTAGGGTTCACACCTAAAGTGTCATAGCCATAGAATGCAATTGGTCTGATGTATGAATCACCNGTTTCAGATAATTTAANAATGTCAATNCACCCTTGAATNAGCTCATCTTCGCTATAAGGAATATCCATGCTATATAGATTCCCAGATTGTTTCAATCGCTGAANATGCTCAGTTAGTCTGAAAATNGATTTTCCATTTTTAGTTTCATAGCATTTAATTCCTTCAAAAACACCACTGCCATAGTGCAATACATGAGACATTACATGTACTTTTGCATCATCCCAATTAATTATATTTCCATTATACCATATTGAAGTATTTTTATCCATTTTAATCCTTAAATAATATAAATTCTTTTTTCATTTTTTTGTTTCATTGTGCCAATAATATTATATGATAAGCATCCTTGATTTTTTAATTCATCTATTAAGTTTTGTACATTTTTTTCTGATATAGAAATTAACAACCCTCCAGATGTTTGAGCATCGGCAATCATCAATTGTTGATGCTCTTTTATATCATTAGAAAAATCTACTTTACCACTAACATAAGAAAGATTCTTTTTACTTCCTCCAGGTACAATTCCATTTTTTGCAAGATTTTCTGTTGAGTTAATAAATGGAATCTTGTCATAGTATATCTCAGCAGATAGTTCACTACCTATACACATTTCTAATAGGTGTCCTAATAATCCATATCCTGTAATATCAGTACATGCATTTGCTTTATTGAGATTCATTGCTTTTGCCGCACCACTGTTTAAATGAATCATAGTTTCTACTACATCATTATATGTTTTTTTATCAATCGTATTTTTCTTTATTCCGGTAGATATAATTCCAATGCCTAAAGGCTTTGTAAGTACGAGCAAGTCTCCTTCTTTTGCTGAATTGTTTTTTACTAGATGCTCTTTCTCTACCTTGCCCGTTACAGCCATACCATATTTAGGTTCTTTATCTTTCACTGTGTGGCCGCCCAATATTGGCATTTGAGCTTTTTCAGCAATATTTTGTCCACCATTCAATATATCTGTAAGTACTGAAATTGGCAAATCATCTGCTGGAAACCCTGCGATATTTAAGCTGAATAAGGGTTTTCCACCCATGGCATATATATCTGATAGTGAATTTGCAGCAGCTATTTGTCCAAATGTGTAAGGATCATCTACGATTGGTGTGAAAAAATCCAAGCTTTGGACAATTATATTATTATCTAGATAGTATATCGCAGAATCATCAAAAGATTCAAAACCAAATGCACTTTTAGATTCGCAAAAATTTTTTTTAATCCCTGATAGAGCTTCATTTAGATCCTCCGGACCTAATTTGCACGCTCAACCTGCACCTGAGCTGTAATGTGTTAATTTTATATTATTAGGCATAGTGTAAATTAAGAATAATTAATGCTATAAAAGATTTTTTTAGTTTTTATCATTTTGTTTTGTTGTGTATTTCAATAATTAAGTAAATTTTAATATGATTTGAATTTAAAAAGTAAGTTTTTGGGGTGTTATGTCTGATAAAAATAAAATTTCAAGTTCTGTAGATATTGTTACTATTCGTTTTGCTGGTGACTCAGGTGATGGAATGCAATTGACAGGAACTCAGTTTACAACTAATACAGCAATATTTGGAAATGATTTAGCTACATTACCAGATTATCCAGCAGAAATAAGAGCTCCTCAAGGTTCATTGGCTGGAGTAAGTTCTTTTCAATTACAATTTGGAAATAAAAATATTTATACTCCTGGTGATGATTTAGATGTATTGGTTGCAATGAATCCTGCTGCTCTTAAGGTGCATTTGAAAGATTTAAGAGAAAATGGATCAGTGCTTGTAAATACAGCCAATTTCACTAAAAGGAATTTAAGCTTAGCTGGTTATGATACAAATCCATTAGAGGATGGAACTCTAGATAAGTATAGAGATATTCAGGTTGATATGACTGGTCTTGTCGCAGAAGCCTTGAAGGACCTTGGTTTATCATCTAAATTGATGGCTAGAAGTACAAACATGTTTGCTTTAGGATTACTTTATTGGTTGTATGAAAGAGATTTAGACTCTACGATTGATTTTCTAAATAAAAAGTTTGCAAAGAAACCTGAAATTGTAGAAGCTAATGTAAAAGCTCTAAAAACAGGCTTTTATTATGGAAAAACAATTGAAGCTATTAGAACAACTTATAAAATAGAAAAGGCGGAGTATGAAAAGGGGGTCTATAGAAACATAATGGGTAATCATGCAACTGCTTTAGGTTTAGTAGCTGCATCACAAAAGTCTGGTTTAGATTTATTCTTTGGAGGTTACCCAATTACTCCAGCAAGTGATATACTCCATTATTTATCTAATTATAAAAATTTTGGTGTTAAAACATTCCAAGCTGAAGATGAAATAGCAGGAGTATGCTCTGTTATAGGTTCAGCATTTACAGGTAACTTAGCAGCTACAGCTAGTAGCGGTCCTGGTATTGCATTAAAAGCAGAGGCGATTGGTTTAGCTGTTATGACTGAACTCCCAATTGTAGTTATAAATGTTCAAAGAGGTGGACCTTCAACAGGTTTACCAACTAAAACTGAACAATCTGATTTACTTCAAGCAATGTATGGAAGAAACGGTGAGTGTCCTATGGTTATTATTGCACCTCAAAGTCCAGCAGATTGTTTTAATACAATATATGAAGCTTCTAAAATAGCATTAGAATTTATGATTCCAGTTATGGTATTATCTGATGGCTANGTCGCAAATGGTTCTGANCCATGGAAGATTCCAAACTTCTCTGATCTTGATCCTATAACNCCNAATATGGCTACNANCTCTGAAGATTTTCAGCCATATAAACATGATGAAAAAACTTTAGCAAGAGAATGGGCAATTCCAGGNATGAAAGGTTTTGAGCATAGGGTTGGTGGACTTGAAAAAGCTAATATAACGGGAAATGTAAACTATGACCCTGATAATCATCANTATATGGTTGAGCATAGACAAAAGAANGTAGATATTATTGCAAATCACATTCCAGAGNTAGAGCCTTTTGGTGATAATGTTGGNGATGTATTAGTGCTTGGTTGGGGAGGTACTTTTGGTGCTCTTCGATCTGCAGTTGAACAAGCACAGGATAAAGGATATTCAGTGTCTCACTTACATTTAAGACATATAAATCCATTTCCATCTAATTTAGGAGAGTTATTAGTTGGATTTAAGAAAGTTTTAGTTCCAGAATTAAATCTTGGACAGCTTGATATGCTAATCAGGTCACAATTTTTAATTGAGACTAAAGGTTATAATGTTGTTGCTGGAAAGCCATTTAGTTCAAGTGAAATTTTAACAGAAATAGAAAAATTAATTTAAAAGAGACTATGGATAAAAATAATATAGAAACATCAACACAAGAATTAACAAAAAAAGATTTTGTATCAGATCAAGATGTCAGGTGGTGTCCTGGGTGCGGAGATTATGCTATACTATCTCAAGTTCAGAAAGTTTTTCCATCATTAGGTATACCAAAAGAGCAATTTTTAGTTGTGTCTGGGATAGGTTGTTCAAGCCGTTTTCCTTACTATATGGACACTTTTGGTTTTCACTCAATACATGGTAGAGCTCCAGCATTTGCTTCAGGAGCAAAATTATCAAATCCAGATTTATCTGTTTGGATTGCTACAGGTGATGGAGATGCAATGAGTATTGGTGGAAATCATTTTATTCATTTACTTAGAAGGAATATTGATGTAAATATTCTTCTTTTCAACAATAGAATATATGGATTGACGAAAGGCCAGTATTCTCCAACTTCTGAGTTAGGAAAGGTGACAAAATCAACACCAATGGGTTCTCTAGATTTTCCATTCAACCCTCCTTCGCTAGCTTTGGGTGCACAGGCAACTTTTGTTGCAAGAGCAATAGATAGGGAACAAAAACACTTAGGAGAAGTATTAAGAAGGGCGAATGATCACAAGGGGTCTTCATTTATAGAAATATATCAAAATTGTAATATTTTTAATGATGGTGCTTTTTCAGATATGACTGACAGAGAAACAAAACTTAATGCAAAGATAAATTTAGAGCATGATAAACCAATGTTGTTTGGTAAAGATAATTGTAAAGGAATTATTCTTGAAGGTTCAAAATTAAAAGCTGTTGAGGTTAATGGTAAGTACTCTGTTGATGATATATTAGTTCACGATGAAAGAGATAAAAATTTAGCTATGTTATTAAGTGAAGCAACATATGATTTAGACTTNCCAACTCCTATTGGTATTATATATCAAGAGGAGAAACAAACATATGATGCATTGATGGAATTGCAGATTGCAGAGTCAAAAGTAAATAAAACGAACCCTTCAATAGATGATTTATTGCACTCAGGTAATACTTGGGAAGTTAAATAAAATAGATAAAAGGCCTAGTCTATGGCAAAAAAAAATATGCGTATAGAAAAAGATTCCATGGGGGATGTCAATGTCCCTGATAAGGCATATTATGGAGCTCAAACACAAAGAGCTATAGATAATTTTAAAATAAGTAATCTTCAATTTTCAAAATCCTTTATAAATTCGTTAGCTATTATTAAAAGGTCTGCAGCAATAGCTAATTGTAAGCTAGATAAACTAGATAGTAAAATTAGTAAAGCAATTACTCAAGCTTGTGATGAGATTTTAAACGGTAACTTTAATGATCAATTTAAAGTTGATATTTTTCAAACTGGGTCAGGAACCTCTAGCAATATGAATGTCAATGAAGTGGTTGCAAATAGAGCTAGTGAAATATTGGGNGGGNAATTGGGCTCTAGAGAACCTGTTCATCCCAATGATCATGTTAACTTAGGTCAGTCTAGTAATGATGTTATTCCATCAGCTATACACATATCGGTATATATTGATATTGCTAATAAGCTTTTACCATCACTGACTAAATTAGAAAAATCACTATTAGATAAGAAAAACCAGTTTGATAGTATTATTAAAATTGGTAGAACTCATTTGCAGGATGCGACACCTATATCTTTAGGCCAAGAATTCTCTGGTTATGTTTATCAAATTAAGAAATCTATTAATCGTATAAAAGATGCTCAAAAATCATTATTAGATTTAGCTTTAGGTGGTACAGCTGTTGGTACAGGTATAAATACTCATGCAAAGTTTGGTTTAACTATTGCTGATGAAATATCTAAATATACTAATTGTAATTTTTCAGAATCNGAAAATCATTTTGAGTCACAAGCAACCCAAGATAGTATAGTCCATTTATCAGGTAGTCTTAAAACATTATCTGTTTCACTGCATAAAATAGCAAATGATATTAGATGGTTAGCATCAGGACCGCGTTCGGGTATAGGAGAACTTACATTGCCTGCTGTTCAACCGGGATCTTCAATAATGCCAGGAAAGGTAAATCCTGTAATCTGTGAATCATTGATTCAGGTTTGTGCAAAAGTTATTGGTAATGATTCTGCAATTACATTAGGAGGTTTAGGAGGTTTCTTTGAATTAAATGTAATGTTACCCCTTGTTGCTTATAGTACATTGGAGTCTATAGATTTGCTTAGCAATGGTNTTGATATGTTTAGAGAAAAATTGATTGAAGGTTTATCAGCGAATGAAAAAGTTTGCGAAAATTATATAGAAGGCAGTTTGGCAATGTGTACATCTTTAGCACCCGTAATAGGATATGATAAGGCTGCCCATTTAGCACATTTAGCTTTTGATTCAGGCAAAACTGTTCGAGAGGTTGCTTTAGAAGAACAGGTTTTATCTAAGAATNAATTAGAAAAACTATTAGATCCTAAAAATATGATAAAAACTGAATAAACATATTTAATGTTAAATAATGATAAAAATATGTTGATTGATATTGGGAAGGTGTTTCTTAACACCTTTCTTTTTTTATTTGCATGTTTTCTTATTGGATTAATTTACCTTATCTTTTTATCTAAAGATTTACCATCATTACAAGAACTTCAAAAATTTAATCCTGAACAAGTTTCAAAGATTATGTCATCTGACGGAGAGGTGTTGGGTGAATTATATTTCCATAAAAGAGATGTAGTGAAGATTGGCCAGATCCCAAAAGACTTAAGAAATGCATTATTGTCAATGGAAGATAGGAGTTTTTATGAACATTCAGGTTTGCGCTTTCAATCAATTCTAAGAGCTGTAATTATTAATGTTTTGACTGTCAGCAAGAAACAGGGTGCTAGTACTATTACACAGCAGCTTGCACGTAATATGTACAATACAATAGGTTTTAAAAAGACAATAACCCGGAAATTAAAAGAGTTAATTACTGCAATTAATATTGAACAAACATATACTAAATCTGAAATTATGGAGCTTTACTTAAACTCAGTTTATTTTGGCCATGGAAGATATGGTGTTCAAGCAGCTTCAGAGCATTATTTTGGCAAGGATGTAGATGATCTAGAGCTAGATGAATGCGCAATCTTAATTGGTTTGTTACCTGCTCCAGCAAGGTATTCTCCAATTAATCATCCTGATAGATCTATTATTAGAAGAAATCTTGTTTTAAATGTCATGCGTGATCAAAATTATATTTCAGATTTAGAATATGCTTCAGTTATCAATAAAGATCTTCCGAATAGAGAAATTGTTAAAAACTATGGTATAGCTCCTTATTTCACTGAATATATAAGACGCGAATTAGAAAAAATTGATGAAGAATTAAATGTTGATTTATATAAAGATGGTTTAATAATAAATACAACATTAGATAGTAGAGTGCAGCGTATTTTAAATCAACATTTCAATAAAAGCTTAGATAGAAATCAAAAAATATTTAATAAAGAATTGATTAATAATGATACAAAGCTTAATTATATAGCAACTAAAAATAATATTTCTTCAGACTCATTAATTAATATTGTAAATCAAGATACTATTATTCCAACTAAGTTTAGAAATCAATTATTGGTTCAGGGAGCAGCTGTCGTAATGGATCCATCTTCAGGGTCAATATTAGGTATGATTGGTGGAAGGCAAGAGGAAAGCTATTTGGATCACTTTAATCGCTCTTCACAAGCTAAAAGGCAGCCTGGTTCAGTATTTAAACCATTAATATATTTGACGGCTCTTGAAAAAGGAAGTCAAACTACTACACAGTTATTGAATCAACCTTTAGCTATTTTTATTGATGATACAACTCATTGGAATCCTCAAAATCATGATGGTAGTACAGGTTTGCTAACTACATTAAGAGAAGGTCTAAAGAAATCTTTAAACTTAATTTCCGTAAGAATCGTACAGGAGCTGATTCGGCCATTTGATGTAGTCAAAAATGCTAAATTATTTGGTATAAGTACTAAAATTAAGCCTGTAGATGCCATTGCTTTAGGTGTTTCAGAAGTTATTCCTTTAGAGATGACTTCAGCATATTCTGCAATTGCAAATAATGGTATTATTACTACACCAAATGCTATTATGAATATAAAGGATAGACATGGTAGAATAATTAAGAATTTTATTCCAAATAGTAAAGAGATTAAGGATGAAAATCTTATTTATATAGTAAGAGATTTAATGAAGTCGGTAATTGACTCTGGTACAGGTGGTTCAATTAGATGGAAATATAAATTTAGATCTCCTATGGCAGGAAAAACAGGGACTACAAACAGTAAAGCTGATGCATGGTTTGTGGGCTTCACTCCTCAAATATCAATCGGAGTTTGGGTTGGTATGGATGACCCCTCAATATCATTAGGTGAAAAACAATTTGGTTCTAGTGCTGCATTACCAATTTTTGCAAAAACAATCAAAGATGTATATGATTTAGAATATTATCATGTAAATGGAGAAAAAACAATATTGATTGATGATATGGATTGGGAAAAGCCAAAGGGGGTTGTAACAGTCTCGGTATGTAGCGAAACAGGTAAAAAGTGCACCGATATTTGTTCTCAAAAGAAAGAAATTTTCTTAAAGGATAACCAACCTATTGAAACATGTGATAAGCATGCAACTCCATTATCAAGATTTAAAAAGAATTAATCTTTCAATATAATATTCACATCTAGCTCAGCAGCTAAAGTGTTCATTTTTTCATTCAAGATTTTATAATCTAGCTTTGGATGACTAATTTTTGCTATTAAAGAAAATAAGGTTAGTCCAGACATCGGAGCATTCGTTATGTTTGTTTCCAATTCCTCGATGTTGATGCTTAATTTAGCTAATTCATTAGTAATTTTATATACGAGTCCTTCATTATCCATTCCATCTAAGTGAATGATATGAATATCTTCATCACTTTCTTTCAAATTATTATTTGACTCATGTATTGTTATTTTATAATTAGAATCTTTATTGATTTCATTTTCTAATTGTTTTAAATAGTTTTCATCAATTGATACTAATACCATTATTGTAAAAAAATCTCCAAGTCGTACCATTCTACTTTTATCAATGTTACCAGAGCAGTTTTTAACTATTTCACTTATATTAGATACGATTCCAGGCTTATCAGGTCCAACAACCGTTAAAATAATATTTTTATTCATTTTTATTCCTTATCATTTTATGTTAATAATAGTGTTCTCTTTGGCTATACTGTAGCATAGATATAATCCTAGTATGCCTAGTATAATATTAGGCAACCACATAGATATTCCAGCATTTAGCAGTCCTCTATCAGCTAGCTCTTCTCCTCCAATTAAAAATG
>NZVQ01000031.1 GCA_002701525.1 Fidelibacterota bacterium
GGGCTATGTCACTAATGTAAAAGGTGGAGCCTTTATGCCTGCAGTCTCTAATGAAGGTAGAATTTTATATAGCTTATATGAAAATGCATCATATAAAATCGCAATTTTAGATTCTGCTACTATTATACCTGAAAACATTGTTGGCTATAATAATTTAGAATTCGAATATCCATATTATGATGATAAAATTGTAGGTGAAATAAACTCTGATTCTGAAAAGTATAAAATGCAGATGACTAAAGTAGCTTTCATGCCTAAAATTTTATTGGATTATAATACTATTAAACCGGGTATATATTGTTCCTCTTACGATTTATTAAATAAAGTCTCATTATTTGGAGCATTATCGATTAATGATAAAAAAGATTTAGATGTTTTTTTAAATTTTGAATATAGAAATTTTACTCCAACAATTTATGCTAATTTATTTTGGATAACTAGGCATCAATCTAATTCAGATTCTTACTACAATAACAAAGGTCTAGTTTTAGATAATATTAATTTAGATTATGACTTAACATTTTTATTGTTCGCAGGTGAGTTAGGACTCAAATATAGATATAAGAATTATAAATTCTGGTTGGATTATTCGTATTCTAATTACAGACAGCATATAAATCAACATATAAAACAAACCACTCAAAGTGATGTATTAAATTTTTATGGAGATGCGGCATTTGACTATTATAGAGGGCATAGTTTTTTTATAACTTGCAAGTATGATATTCAAGACAGGAAATTTTTAGGCAATATTTTGCCTCAACAAGGTTTGAATAGCAAAGTTAAAGCAGGGTATGAATGGAATAACTTTATGGATGGCTTTGCAGTTAATGAGGAGTATAGTACCTTTGGTGCAAATTTTAAACCTAATAATACATTTAGGGTGCTTATTGATTTAAAAAGGCATAGTAGTATATCTAGAAAACTTAATATAGCAACTACTACCGCTCTGCAATTAGGATGGATTTCTAATGAATCTGTAGATGATTTTTTCTATTTTTTTAGNGGTGGGGAGACAGGTTTAAAAGGATACACTTTTTATGAAGAATCCTTAACAGGNCCTAGTCAATTTATAATTAGTAATACGATCAGGCTNCCTATATTTCATGAAAAGAATTATGTATTTAAAAACTTCACAGTCCAAAACTTTATTATTGGTATAGTAAATCAATTTGGAGGATCTCCTAGTGCTGTAAATACATTTATTGAAAATAANGAATATAAAATATCCTCTGGAATAGAAGCACGAATTAGCGGNTTTTCATTTTATTCATATCCAACAGCGATTGAGTATAGTTGTCACATNCCCATATTAGAAAATTCAGAATATATGCCTAANCAATATTTGAAAATATTGTTTAATTTTTAACGATGGTGNACAAGCTCTATATACTAGTTTTATTTTCTTTTGTATTTTCGATATCATTTGAAAGATATCAATCAAATTTCTATAATCAAGACTCAATATTAAATTATGATTCAAAATATGATACTAGAGATGTTATTAAATCATTATTGCTNCCTGGTTGGAGCCAATANTCAAAAGGAGAATATAAAAAAGCCATATTTTTTTTTGGAATTGAATCTNTTGCAATTGGTATATACTACTACAATAATAAAAGAGGCCTTGATTTAGAANAGNAAACTAGAGATTTTGGAGATCAACATTGGTCTTTTGCAAATTGGATTACAGATTATTATAATTTTGAAAATTCTAATTTTAGATATATTTTTGAAAGAGAAGAAACAGGAGCNTACAAAGAATTATGGGAGGGTGGACATAAGATAGAATTTTGGTATAATGAAGAGCCTTCTACNTATACTACTGGTGANAATGTTCAATTTATAGAGCTGTATGAAAATACATTTTGTCCAAATGGTATTTGCAATGAGGAAATTCTTAATTCAGTTAGAGTTAATAAAGACCATCATTATTATGAAAATATAGGTAAATATGATCATTTCTTTTCTGGATGGGATGATAATCAAGATATATATGAGTTTCAAAAATCATCAGGAGAATTAATAGCTATGTCTCCAAACAAAAAGAAATATCGAATGGATTGGGAGGAATCAGCCCAATTTAATAGAATTGCAGATTATGCATTATATGCAATTTATACGAATCATATTTTAAGTCTACTTGATATATTAGTTTTTTCTAAAATCAATAAAAATAGTAAGTTTAATTATCAAATTAACACATTATACAATTCAAATAATAAAATGGGGATAGGGGGAGTTGTTCTATCAATAAAATGGTAAGCATGTTCAAAATTAACATTCTAAATCTAATTATCATATTTTTTATAGGTTGCAGTTCTCAAACTATATCTAATCAAGAAAGAATAGAAGCTAATTATAATCAAGGAATTGAGTTTTATAATAAAGGCAAATATTCAAAAGCAAAGGAATCATTCAAATATGTAATTTTGAATGATTTAGGTTCAAGATTAGCTTTGGAGTCTGAATTTTATTTATCGGAATCTTTATATGAATTAGGTGAATATGAAGAGGCATTGTATGGGTATGATAATTATGCACGCTCTTCACAAGATATTGAATTAATTGAGCATGCTCGCTTTAAACTATGTCAATGTGCCTTTAATTTAACTGTAGATTATAAGAAAGACCAGTTTGCTACAATGGATGCATTAGAAAAGATTGCCATATTTTTAGAGGACTACCCTGCCTCTAAATATTATTCTGAAACTATTTTAATTAAATCAGAATTAATATATAGACTTGCTAAAAAAGAGTATGAGTCAGCAATTTTGTATATTAAGCTTCAAGAATACAATTCAGCATTAATATATTTATTTGAAATATTGAATAACTATGTTCCTTTGGAATTATCATCTCAAAGTTCTAACAACAAATTAAATGAATATAATGAACAATTAAAGAAATTATTAGATAATGCCAAAATAATGATTATTTATTCTTATTTATTTGATGATAGGTCTGATATGGCAAATGAATTCTATAATACACAAATCAATAATTTTTATATTTCAAAGGCAAAGGAAAAAGCTAGTAGCCTATTAAGTTCAAATAATTTAAGTAGACTTGATATTTGGAGAGATATACTATTGGGGATTTTCTAAATGAAAATATGTATTTTTGGAGGGGCATTTGATCCTTTGCATTTAGGTCACGAAAAGTTGATTTTAGAGTTGTTGTCAAAGTTTGATAAAGTAATAGTAATGCCTTCAAAACAGTCTCCAGGCAAAAATGCACCTGCCGCATCAGATGCAGATAGATTAAAAATGTTATCTTTATGTAGTTTTTTTAAAGATTCTAATTTAATTGTAGACGACTATGAAATTATATCTGATGCAAAACCAAGCTACACAATTGATTCAGTAAAATATATTAGTAACAAATTTAAAGGAGATGAAATTTATCTTGCATTAGGCTTAGATCAATTAAAGAATTTGTCTAATTGGCATAATGTAGAAGAATTACTAAAATTAGTTAAAATTATATGTTTTAATCGTAATGTATTGACTGAAAATGATTTTTCAATAGATTGCGAATTGATAGAAGACTTTAATTATGATATTTCATCATCAAAAATAAAGAATTTAATTAATTCAGATTTTTCTCAAATTAAAACTATGGTTAATGAAAAAATATTTAATTATATAATGAATGAAAAGTTGTATAGATGCTAGAGCTATTTGATGTTATATACTTTTTATTAGGAGTTGTATTGCTTCATTATGGGTCTGATTTATTAGTTGATAATGGAAGCTTGCTAGCTCAAAAATATAATATATCAAAGATGGTTATAGGAATGTCATTGCTGGCAATTGGTACTTCATTGCCAGAGCTCCTTGTGAGTATGATCGCAATTTTCAAAGGCAAATTAGATTTAGTGATTGGTAATGTTACCGGGTCAAACATAGCAAATATTGGTTTAGTTTTAGGAATATCAGGCTTGATTTATAGTATGTCTTGCAATTTTAAAAAAAATAGGCTTGATATTATTTTCATGTTTTCTTCAACAGTAATGTTTTTATTGATTTTATATTTTAATCAATTTAATAAACTATTTGGGGCATTGTTAGTTTTAATATTAATTATATATATATTAATATTGGTTAAATCAGATAAAATTAAAGATTCATCTTATGATGATTCCAATATAGATCGGGATTTGAGTTCATTGATTATATATTTAGTTATCGGTATTATTGCTTTGTCAATAGGGTCATATTCCTTGGTTGAAGGCTCTATTTCAATAGCTAGATTTTTTAATATCTCAGAGTTAGTCATAGGAGCCACTGCTATTGCCTTAGGTACTTCTTTGCCTGAATTAGTAACTTCATTGCGTGCTGCGAAGAGGAATGAATTTGAATTAGTTTTAGGTAATATATTTGGTTCAAATATAATTAATATTATTTTAGTCTTTGGTGTTTCTTTATTGATTAATGATAAAATGCCTGTTGCAAAAGATTTTTCATTAGATATAATGGTATTATTATCACTAACAATTTTATTAATTTTAACACTTAGAGCTGGAAAAATATATAAATTCGTTAGTGGATTGTTTCTAATTATTTATATTTATTATGTATCTGCAATTTTATAAAATATGATTGAGTTTAATAATATTACAGCTGTCTATTCAGAAGAGTCTGGGATCTTCAATCTTGATTTCCATGTTAATAAATCAGAATTAATATTTTTAATGGGACCTACAGGTTCTGGCAAATCTACTGTATTGAATGTGATTAATAAAAAGATTAAAATCAATAGTGGTTCATTAATTATAGATGGCAAAGATGTTACGAAAATAAAAAGAAGAAAAATTCCATATTATAGAAGAAAAATTGGAATGATTTTTCAAGATTACAAGTTAATTTCTGATAGAACTATTTTTGAAAATATATCCCTTCCTCTACAGCTGATAGGAGTAGCTAAAAAAGATATTTTATATTCAGTAGATCAGGTTCTAGATAAAGTTTCACTTAGAGGTGTTTTGGATTCATTTCCAAATGAGTTAAGTGGAGGTGAGCAACAAAGAGTCTCAATAGCACGTGCTTTAATTAATAATCCATTATTAGTATTAGCTGATGAACCAACAGGGAATTTAGATCCTAATCAAGCAGATGAAATTATTGATATTTTAGAAAACATTTCTAATGAAGGTTCTACAGTATTAATGTCAACACATAATTATCCATTAATTAAGAATAGAGATAAGCGCTTTATTGAATTGGATAATGGAAGGAAGATTAGTTAAGTAATGTTTTCTAAAATTATATTCTTGATTTCTGAAAGCTTTAGGGGTTTATATAGAACAAAGGTTCCGGCATTAATATCCTCAATTACAATAGCTATATCATTAATAATTCTAAGCACTGCTATCTTTTCATATTATAACTTTATTGGTTTAACTAAAACTATTAAATCAGAATTTGCTATTGAAACTTTTTTTAATATTGACATTACTTATGATGATGCTACAAATTTGTATAATAGAATTTTATTAATAGATGGTATTGAACAAGGTGAGTTTGTTGATAAAGATAAAGCAGCTGAAATATTTGAGAAATATTTCAATGAGAATGTTGAAGAAATGCTTGGAGAAAATCCGTTGCCTATGGGTGCGAACTATATAGTATCTCCTAATTTTAGGACTCCTAATCAAATTAAAGATATAGTAATTCAGATAAAAAGATTAAATGGAGTTGAAGATGTTTTATTTCAAAAGGATACTGTCAATAAATTAAATAAAATTGTAGAAATAATTCTTTCTATAAGCTTTATAGTAGGAATTTTTATTCTATGCATTTCAATTATTTTAGTTTCAAATACTATTACATTAATAATCTATGCTAGAAAACGTACAATTGAAATATTACAGCTTTTAGGAGCAACAAATAGTTTTATTAAATTTCCTTTTTTTATTGAAGGTATTATTCAAGGTTGTTTTGGCTCAATTCTATCTATATTTGTTTTATTTATTTTAAATTCATTGCAAATATATCTTATGGATTCTATTTCGAATAGTCATTTAGTCGTTCCATCAATAATCATTCCCATGAATATAATATTAGGAGTCCTATTAGGAATAATTGGTAGTTATAGGGGACTATTTAATCAATTGGAAGATTATAGCTGACTTATATTGATATAATACAAAATAAACCTGTAATTTATATGGTCGAATTTGAGGTGATATAATGGCAACTGCAAAATCAAAAGTTACTAAGTCAAAAAAAAGAGTTGACTATAAAGGTGAGTTGAAAAAAAATAAATTGAAACTTTCCAAGTTAGATAAAAAATTAAAAGAATCTATTTCTGAAATTGAAAATATGAAAGATAAGAATGTGAGGCTTTTATCAGAGTTTGATAATTTTAGAAAGCGAACTGTNTCCGAAAAAGAAAAATTGGTTAATTATGACGGAGAAAAAATGATTACATTGTTGTTGCCTGTTTTTGATGACTTAGATAGGACGGTATCTCAAGATTACAAAGATTCAAAATCAATACAAGAAGGGCTTGAAATAATCATATCGAATATAAAGAAAATTCTTGATGATAATGAAATAAAAGAATTTACTAGTCTAGGTCAAAAATTTAATCCTGATTTACATGAAGCTTTGATGGCTGAACCCGGAAAAGAAGATAATGTTATAGTTAAGGAATATGAAAAAGGTTATAAATATAAAGATAAAGTTATTAGACATGCAAAAGTTGTTGTTTCTACAAAATCATGAGAGATTATTATGAAATATTAAATGTATCTAAATCTGCTTCGCCTGATGAAATTAAGAAGGCATACAGAAAAGTAGCGATGAAATATCATCCAGATAGAAATCCTGATAACAAGGATGCTGAAGATAAGTTTAAGGAGGCTGCTGAAGCATATTCTATATTAAGCGATTCAGATAAAAAGGCCAGATATGATCAGTTTGGTCATGCAGGTGTCAATCAGAATGCAGGTGGTGCTGGAGGATTCCAAGGTATGGATATAAATGATATCTTCAGTTCATTTGGAGATATTTTTGGTGGTGGTGGTTTTGGAGATATTTTTGGAGGAGGACAACGTAGGAATCGAAGATCTAATGGAGGAGCAACTAATCTAAAAATAACAATTCCACTAACATTAGAAGAGATTTATTCGGGCATTAAAAAAACTGTCAAAATTAAGCGATTAGAAAAAGTAGCAGGTTCTAATGCCTCTAAGTGCACTTATTGCGATGGTAGAGGAGAAGTTCAGCAGGTTCAGCGCTCTATGCTAGGACAAATAATTAATGTACAACCTTGTAATCATTGTAATGGTATAGGATATATTGGTGGAAGAGAAAAGAAAATTGCTTCTGTTGAAATTAATATCCCCAGTGGAGTGAGTGAAGGTATGTATACTACTATTCAAGGAGAAGGTAATCAAGGTCTTATTAACGATNCCAGAGGAGATTTGATAGTTTATTTTGAAGAAATTAGTCATAAATTATTTTTCAGACAAGATTCAGATATTATTTTAGACTGTTGGATAGAATATCATCAAGCTGTTCTTGGTGCAAAGGTNAATGTCCCAACATTGTCAGGAGAAGTTAAATTAACTATCCCTAAAGGAATAAAGTCTGGACAAATGTTAAGATTGAAAAATAAAGGTTTAAATGAGGTTAATAGGCATAGAAGAGGTGACCAAATAGTTAGGATAAATATTAAAACATTAAATAATATTACTTCAGATACAAAAAATATATTAGAATCTCTTAAAAATGAAATTGGAGATGAAGTGATATTTTCAAAAATAAAATAGAAAGAGGTTGAATTGAATAATCAGGATAATATAAGCAAAAAAATAGAATTTTTAGATTGGGGTATAATTTTTTCAGCNATTATAATGCTTTTCATGGTTTATATCCCCGTATCTATTTGGCAGGAAGAAGTTGAAATCAGGAATGAAGCACGTCATAGAATGCTAGCTATATCAAATGCTCAAATGTTTTACAAGGAGCTAACAGGTACATACACAATGAATGGAGAACATTTGTTTGAGTTAGTAGAAGCTGCTATGGATTCATTAATAGCAGATAGTTTATTTTTGGGTGAACGATATATAACTTTAAATTCAGGTAAGTATAAAGTCAACATGGAGNAAGATTTTGATGTTAGAGTTGACACTACATTCAGCACNGCAGAAAATATAAGAGTTGTTAAATTAGATACTGTCTATACAATAGGTCTTAAGAACTCTGACAGTGGAGGAGTAGATACTATATTTGTTAATTCAAACAACTTGGATTATTATAAAAATCAAGANAATTTTTATTCAGTTTTTAATCAAGANACTTCAAGCCGATCTGAATTAATNACTGATTATTTAAGGATGAAATATCATTTATCAGAGCATCTATTATANTGTCCTATCAGCAAGGAGAAATATATATTTGAAATTGANAGTACTAATTTAGAAAATGTAACATTTTCAGTTGATACTCCANTGCCAAAGGAATATAAAGAAAGAAGATTTGTTATATTTTCATTTGAATCGGGCGACCATGGTAGAATTGAAGATGGAAATACAAGTTGGGCTCAATAATAAAGCCTAGCAAATCATCTATATTACCCGTATCAATCGGATTATCTCTAAATGACAAAAAATGTTATTATTTAATTTGGATTCCATCAGAGTCTGGTCCGTTGGTTATTGATNATGGAATTTTTAAGCATCAAATAGATTCTATCCCATTTGATTACTTAAAAGATAAAATAAAAGACTATGATAAAAACCCTCGCTTTTCTATTTCATTAGANAGTTCATCTGTAAAGTATGATTTTTTTAAATCATATGATAATTCATTTATAAATGATTGGAATAAAAACAATTTTTATGATAAAAACTTTCATAAAACATATGATTCTTATTTATATGTTAATGACAAGAATATTTTCAGTATACATATATTAAAAACCATTAAAGAAGGTATTATCCTCCAATCTAAAAAGTACAAATGTGATTTGATTAATCTAGGAGTTGGAATTTTTTCTGCTTTAGATGGATTAAGATCATTGCAAAAGGTNGATAGGTTAGAAAAATATCTTATAATTAAATTTTGCAAAAGAAAAAAAATAGAATTGCTTTTNATTGAACAAGACCAATTCTCAAGTTATATGGTTTTAAAAAAACAGAATTTAGATTTTAAAATTATTAATTTTTTTGGCAATGATGAAAAGGCACATAGTATGCTTAATATTATTGAATCTATTTTTAATAAAGATATTTTTTCATTTAAATTAAAAATATTCTATTATTCAATTGGTGGAAATAAGGATGATGTTGATTTTATTTCAAATTTAAAATCTGATCAAATTAAATTAATTAATTTATTCGAAAATTTAGTTTTTGATGAAAATTGCAAAAAGAAAATAAGTGATTTAGCTGCTTCATCATATTCTGAATTGGGNAATCTTTTTAGAGGTATAGATGTTTAATGTTAATTTACTAAATAACCCAGGCAAGCAAGTTAAAGGTATGGACTCTAAGATTATTGTAAATAAAAAGAGTGATTTTGGATTAAATTCTAAATATGAATATGTTAAGGTGGCAGATAAACAATCAAATAAAATAATTAAATTTTTAGTTTTATTAATATTCTGTTGTTTTGCTATAGGATATTATTATTTAATAATGCTATGATTAAAGTGATAGGTGGAAAATACAAGGGGCGAAAATTATTGCAAGTGCCCAAAACAAATGTTAGGCCAACTCAAGCAGTTGTTAGAAAATCAATGTTTGATATATTAGGTAGTTTGGAGAGCTTTAATGTTTTAGATTTATATGCTGGAGTAGGAACTTTAGGCATTGAGAGTATAAGCAGGGGTGCAAGACATTTAACAAGTGTCGAAAGAGATAAACTTGTTTATAAAGTATTAAGTGACAACTTAAATTTAATTTGTGCTGAGGATGATATAGCAACTTATAATATGAATGTTGAACAATTCTTAAAATTTAATGATAGAACTTTTGATTTAATTATAGCAGATCCTCCATACAATATAGATGTTTATTCATATCTTAATGATAATTTACGGCCTATCCTAAATGATGGTGGGATTTTATGTGTTGAGATGAAAAAGAAAATAATTTCNGACACATCAGTAAGGGTAAGGAACTTTGGTCGTACACAATTAACATTTTGGAGAAATAAATCATGAAAATTGCGATATACCCAGGTACTTTTGATCCAATTACAAATGGACATTTGGATGTTATAGAAAGAGCATCATCACTGTTTGATAAGGTGATTGTAGCGGTTTTAAAAAAAACAGATAATAAGAAAGTTTTGTTTAATGAAGAAGAGAGNCTGTCAATGGTATCNAAATCAATTCAGAAATTTTCTAATGTTGAAGTTGATATTTTTGATGGATTATTAATTAGATATGCAGAATTGAAAGATGCAAGTGCTATTATTAGAGGGCTACGTGCAATATCAGATTTTGAATATGAATTTCAAATGNCTTTAATGAATAGAAATTTAAATGAAAAAGTCAGGACTTTATTCCTTATGCCTCATCAAAAGTATATTCATATTAGTTCTTCTCTTGTTAAAGAAGTCGCACAGCTTAAAGGTGACATATCTCAATATGTACCTGAGCATGTAAATCAGTTATTGAAAGATAAATATAACTAATGAACTCTATTAAGGAAGATATTATTAATAGAGGCTTGCAATCAAATGCAAAGATTCTTTTACCTGAGATTGATGATGCTAGAGTCCAAGAAGCAATAAAAGAATTAACATCTATTGGATATGAAATTGTTAGTATTGATGATTATAAAGATAATTATGATAGCTATTTAGAAATGCTATCAACAATGAAGTTTTGTAAAAATTGGCCCTATGAAGAAATTAAGAAATATTTAGAAAATCCATTGCATTATGCTATGATAGCAACTGCTAATGGAGATGCAGATGGACTTGTTGCTGGTGCAAGAACTTCTACTAGCGATGTGATAAGAAGTGCAATTAGAATCGTTGGAGTTAGTGATGACTCCAATTGTGTATCTAGCATATTCTTTATGATTTCAGAAGATAATAAAAAATATTATACTTATTCTGATTGTGGTGTGATCCCTGAGCCAGATGTGAATCAATTAGTAGATATTGCATATAATGCATCAAATTTTCATCAGTTATTATCAAAAGAAGAACCTAGAGTAGCTTTTTTATCATTTTCAACAAAAGGTAGTGCAGAACATTATAGGGTAGAAAAAATAAAAGAAGCTGTTAAATTATTTACTAGGAAACATGCAGATATTTTGCATGATGGTGAATTGCAGTTTGATTCAGCCATTGTTCCAGAAGTGGCAAAGCTAAAAGCACCATCTTCAGTTATAAAAGGTAATGCAAATGTATTAATATTTCCTAATCTTGATGCAGGCAATATTGCTTATAAGGTAACTGAAAGAATTGGGAAATATTGTGCTTTGGGTCCATTGTTGCAAGGACTTAAAAAACCCATACATGATTTGTCTCGAGGGTGCAAAGTCGAAGATATTATTTTAGTAACAGCTATATCAGCATTGCAAAAAGAAGTATTGTAATATGCCAGTTTATACATTTGAATGTGAAAAGTGTAAAAAAAAAATGGATAAGATTCAAAAATTTGATGAATCTAATCCTATATGTAATTGTATAGAAAAAGGTGTCTCTATGAATCGATTAATGCCAATGACAGGTAAGCCGAAATTTAGTGGCTCTGGATTTTATGAGACTGATTATAAACAGAAAACAAATAAACCAGTTAATGGTGGTAAGGAAAAAAAATGAANAAAGTAATAAAGCCTCAAAAGGGATCTAAAATTCAATTTATTGATGGAGTTTTAAATGTCCCAAATGATCCAATAATTCCTTTTATAGAAGGTGATGGAATTGGTCCTGATATTTGGAATGCTACAGTTAGAGTCTTTGATGCAGCTGTAGAAAAAAGCTATGAAAGTGGTAAAAAAATCGAATGGATGGAAGTTTATGCTGGAGAGAAAGCAAATGATGTTTATGGAGAAAATACTTGGCTTCCTAAAGAGACACTAGATGTGATTGATGAATATTTAATTGCTATTAAAGGCCCATTAACTACTCCGGTTGGAGGAGGAATTAGGTCTATTAATGTAGCTTTAAGACAGGAATTGGACTTGTATGTTTGCCTGAGACCTGTCACATGGTATGAGGGAGCTCCAACACCAGTAAAAANNCCTCATTTAATAGATATGGCAATATTTAGAGAGAACACTGAAGATATTTATGCAGGTATAGAATTTGAGGGCGGATCAGAAGATTCAAAAAAATTCTTAAAGCTGATGAAGGATAATTTTGGTGAAAGATTTGATAAGATTAGATTTCCTAATACTGTAGGTATTGGTATCAAACCTGTTTCTAAAGAGGGGTCGCAACGTTTAGTGTGGGATGCGATTGAATATGCTATCCGCCATAAGCGAAAAAGTGTAACATTAGTTCATAAAGGAAATATAATGAAGTTTACCGAGGGAAGCTTTAAGGAGTGGGGTTATGCAATAGCAGAAAAGCGATTTAGCGATACTACCTTTACATGGGCACAGTATGATAGAATTGTAGAACAAGAAGGTAAAGAAGTAGCAGATAAAATTTATCAAGAAGCTATAGATTCAGGTAAANTAATAATAAAAGATGTTATTGCCGATGCATTTTTACAACAAATTCTTCTAAGGCCTAAAGAATATGATGTGATTGCAACAATGAATTTGAATGGTGACTACATTTCAGATGCTCTAGCTGCACAAGTTGGTGGAATTGGAATATCTCCAGGAGCAAATATAAATTTCATAACAGGTAAAGCAATTTTTGAAGCAACTCATGGCACTGCACCAAAATATGCAGGTCAAGATAAAGTTAATCCAGGTTCGTTGATTTTATCAGGAGAAATGATGCTTCGATATTTGGGTTGGGATGAAGCTGCTGATTTAATTGTAAAATCAATGAATAAAACAATAAGTGATAAAACCGTTACATATGATTTTGCACGTTTAATGGATAATGCAACTAAAGTTAAATGTTCAGAATTTGCAGATGCACTAATCAATAATATGTAATTTCAAATGAAATTTATTGATGAAGCCCATATTAAACTAAAAGCGGGTAGTGGTGGTCATGGCTGTATTGCATTCTTAAGAGAAAAGTTTAGAGCTAAGGGTGGTCCATGTGGAGGTGATGGTGGCCGTGGTGGACATATCATTTTCAAAGTCAACAACCAGCTGACAACCCTTCAAGATATATCTTATCTAAAGCATTATAAAGCAGAGAGAGGCCAGCATGGATCAGGTAAAAATATGCATGGCAAGAATGGAAAAGATTTAACTATTGAAGTTCCCGCTGGAACAATCATTAAAAATTCAGAAACTAAACAAATAATTGCAGATTTAACAAATCCTGATGATAAGATTGTTATTGCTAAAGGTGGAAATGGTGGGTTTGGAAATGCAAGATTTAAGACCAAAACTCATAATGCNCCGCGGATTGCAAATGATGGTATGAAAGGTGAGGAAATTGATGTTGATTTGGAATTGAAATTGATTGCAGATATTGGTCTTGTAGGGTTTCCTAATGCAGGGAAGTCAACTTTTATATCAAAGGTCTCAAATGCAAAGCCAAAAATAGCGGACTATCCTTTTACAACTTTAACTCCTAATCTTGGAATCGTTAATTATGAAGAGTATAAATCATTTGTTATTGCGGATATCCCAGGGTTAATTGAAGGAGCATCACTTGGTAAGGGTTTGGGTTTAAAATTTCTCAAGCATATTGAAAGGACTAAAGCATTGGTATTTATGGTTGATATTTCTGTAGAAAGTATTGATGATGAATACCAAACATTATTAAAAGAGCTTGCCAATCACTCAAAAGAATTAATTAATAAACCTAAAATACTTTTTATTACAAAATCAGATATCTTTCAGGAATCTAACCATGCAAATATAGATAAACCAAAAGATATTGAATCTATTGTCATTTCATCGGTAACAGGCTATAATGTAAAAGAATCAGTTCAAGAGATAAAAAAAATATTAGAATTGTGATTTAAATCATCTTTTTATTTTGACTTTCTATTTATATTAGTTTGATGTTACATGTTGTTACACCATATGNTTCTAAANAAATATAAATTAANGATAGGCAAAAGTGATTTATAATGCCATAATATTTTTCTTTAATTTTATCATAGCTAGGGGGCTGATTATGTCATATCTAAATAGTTTTATTTCCACATTTATAATGTTAAACTTCATACTTGCAAACTCCTTTTCATTGTCTGATAATGGTGATGGAACATGGAATGTAAACTATTCATCAAATGCAACACTTGGTGGATTTCAATTTGATGTTGATGGTGCAACTATTAACTCTGCTTCAGGAGGAGATGCTGCATCTAANGGTTTTATGTTGTCTGCAAGTACAACAACTGTAATAGGTTTTTCTCTAAGTGGAGGAACAATCCCTGCTGGCTCAGGCACTTTAACGGTACTAGATTTAGATGGAACCCCTACAAGTCTAAGTGGTATTGTAGTTTCAGATCCCTCTGGTTCAGCTTTAGAGTTTATTTATGAACAGCCTTCAACAGATAACTATTATTCGGTAGATTTAGAAGATACTGGTGAATCTCAGTTAACTATATTTTCAGATTCAATTACAAATTTAAGTCCTGGTGATGAAATTGGAGTCTTTGATTTAGAGGCTATTACAAACTACAATGATTGTTCTGATCAAATTGGTGAATTATTAGTAGGTGCTGGTGTTTGGGATGGCAATCAATTAAATATCGTTAGTACAGGTTCTGTAGATTTGTGTGCTTTTGGAGGTCCTCAACTTGCAGGTTTTGTTGAAGGTAATGATGTTGTTGTAAAAGTATATAAAGCTGATGAAGGTGTAGAATATGATACAGAATTAACATGGAGTGCTGGAACAGGTGCTTTTGGTGATGTGATTCAGCAAGTTTCTGAAATTTCTTTGGTAGATGGGAATGCTTGTGCAGATGACAATGATGCAACTGCAGCTTTTGGTGGCTGTGCAGGTGCAGTAGCAGCTCTTGGTTGTGATTTTGTATTTGCGGGTAGTCCTATATCAGAGCTTTGTCCTGAAACNTGTGGNCAATGTGAAGAAGAACCTCCAGTATGTGAAGATGACAATGATTCAGTTTCAGGTTTTGGTGGCTGTGCAGGTGCAGTAGCAGCTCTTGGTTGTGATTTTATATTTGCGGGTAGTCCTATATCAGANTATTGTCCTGAAACATGTGGTGNATGTGGTGGTGAAGATACTTGTGAAGATCAGAGTGCTTGTAANCTTGGAGATGAAGGTGATTGTATATATCCAGAGGAAAATTATGATTGTGATGGTAATTGCATTGTAGGTACGGATTGTTTTGGTGTCTGCGGTGGAGATGCTATNGTTGATGAGTGTGGCGAATGTGATGGTAATGGTATTGTAGATGGTACATGTGACTGTGATGGAAATGTATTGGATTGTGCAGGTGACTGTGGTGGAAATGCTGTGGTTGATGAATGCGGTGAGTGTAATGGTAATGGCCCAGAGGAAAATTATGATTGTGATGGGAACTGCATAGCTGATATTGATTGTTTAGGTGAGTGTGGTGGTAATGCTATAGTTGATGAATGTGGTATTTGTAATGGTCCTGGAGCTATTTATGAATGTGGTTGTGAAGATTTNCCTTCAGGTGGTCCAGGTTCAACTCCAAACTCATTATGGTTGATAGANAATGGAGATAGTTGGTCTATTGGATTTAATAGTGATAATGCTATTGGAGGATTTCAATTTGACATAGATGGTGCTGCAATAAATGATGCTTCAGGNGGTGAAGCAACTTCAAATGGATTTTTATTGTCAAACAGTTCTACAACCGTCATNGGTTTTTCTTTGNCAGGTGGAACTATNCCTANTCAAGATGGTGGGNTATTAGTTAATCTTTCTCTAACAGGTGANCCAACAGGTATTAGTGANATCGTAATTTCAAATTCAGTGGGTTCTCAGCTTGAATTTACATTTGATAGTGGTGATGAAGGAGATGCTGCTTGTGATTGTGATGGAAANGTTTTAGATGAATGNGGTNTTTGTGGTGGNGATGGCATTGGAGAAGGTGAATGTGATTGTGATGGAAANGTAGAAGATTGTGAAGGTGTATGTGGNGGAGATGCTACATATGATAATTGTGGTATATGTAATGGTGATAATAATTGTGAAGATTGTGCAGGTGTCCCNAATGGGAATGCCTATGTAGATGAATGTGGTGTTTGTGATGCTGACCCATCTAATGATTGTGTTCAAGATTGCTTTGGCGAATGGGGTGGTGATGCAGAATTAGATGAATGTGGTGTTTGTGAAGGTGATGGTGTGAGTGTATGGTGNGAAGATGCGGATGGAGATGGATTGGGAGCAGGTNAATCTATTGAAANCTGTGATGCTCCTCCAGGATGGGTTGATAATTGTACTGATCCAGAGCCAAATTGNGAATCAAATGATACAGATGAATGTGGTGTTTGTGGTGGTGATGGTATTGCAGATGGTNCATGNGACTGTGANGGGANNATTTTAGATTGCTTAGGTNATTGTGGNGGAGATGCNGTTGATTTAGGTTGTGGATGNGACCAGCCTGGTCCTGGTGATTGTGGTTGTGATTATTCGATTGAAGANCTAGGCTGTGGCTGTGGAGAGCCNGGNCCATCAGGNTGTGATGAAGCATGTGGNTCTANTTTAGAATTTGATGAATGTGGNGAATGTGGAGGTGATAACTCNTCTTGTTCTGGATGTACTGATTCAGCAGCATCTAATTATGATGATGATGCAACTATTGATGACGGATCATGTGAATATGCAGAAAACTANCCAGATTGGNATGTTAACCTTGGAGACTATACTTATGATGCTTCAGTTACATCTGCAGTGTATTTTGAAGGTGANAATTTTGGTGATGAAGGTGACTTGNTAGCTGCTTTTTCTGGTGATGATGTNCGTGGTGTTGCAGATGCTGTAGAACTCGTAAATGGCCCTCCGGGTACAGATATAGGTTCTTATATATTTTTCTTAACCGTTGTAAGTGATAATAANGGNGAAANATTAACATTTAAGTTTTATGATTCAAGTGAAGATTCTATACTAGATATATCANATACTTTTGAATTTAATGCTGATGCAAGTGTTGGTAATGTTATAGATCCTTTTGTTCTTAATATTTCAGATGGTTCAGCTCCAAGTTATTACTCAGTAGATNTAGAAGATACNGGNGAATCTCAGTTAACTATATTTTCAGATTCAATTACAAATNTAAGNCCTGGTGATGAAATTGGAGTCTTTGATTTAGAGGCTATTACAAACTATAATGATTGTTCTAATCAAATTGGTGAATTATTAGTAGGTGCTGGTGTTTGGGATGGTAACCAATTAAATATCGTCAGTACAGGTTCTGTAGATTTGTGTGCTTTTGGAGGCCCTCAACTTGCAGGTTTTGTTGAAGGTAATGATGTTGTTGTAAAAGTATATAAAGCTGATGAAGGTGTAGAATATGATACAGAATTAACATGGAGTGCTGGAACAGGTGTTTTTGGTGATGTTATTCAACAAATATCTGAGATTACATTAGTTGACCCAAATGCATGTGAAGATAATGATGATGCCTTATCCGCATTTGGTGGTTGTGCAGGTGCGGTAGCAGCTCTTGGCTGTGACTTTGTATTTGGAGGTGTACCTATTTCAGAGAGCTGTCCTGTGACATGTGACAATTGTCCAGATGAGTCAGTTTCTGGGTGTACAGATGATTCAGCATGTAACTATAATGCTGATGCAACAGAAGATGATGGTTCATGTGATTATGCAGAAGAAAATTATGATTGTGATGGTAATTTTATTGCAGCTTATGTGCAAGTTATTCATAACTCTGCAAGTCC
>NZVQ01000032.1 GCA_002701525.1 Fidelibacterota bacterium
TTTACAGAATTACTTGAGCAGTTAAATAATGGTATTTTAGCTTCTAAAATTGAAAGTATTGATAATAAAGATTTGTTTCAACATGACTTATTTCAACTGCTAACTTATAAACCAATTATGTACCTAGCTAACATTGATGAAGATTCCTTGATGAATATTGATACGAATATGAATTTTACTGAACTCAAAAATCAATTAAAAGATAATACTCTTTTACATCTTTGCGGTAAAATAGAGATGGAAATTTCAGCTATGGATGATGATGATAAAGCTTTATTCTTATCAGAATACAATTTAAATGAACCTGGCTTAAATAGGTTAATTATTAAAGGGTATGAATTATTAGGTTTAGAAACATTTTTTACAGCTGGAGAAAAAGAAGTTAAAGCATGGACCATTAGAAAAGGTTTTTCTGCACCACAGGCTGCAGGTGTTATTCATACTGATTTTGAACGAGGATTTATTAAAGCTGAAGTATATACCTATGATGATTTAATGGAGTTTAAAACTGAACTAAAAATTAAGGAAAATGGAAAATTACGTCAAGAAGGTAAAGATTATATTGTACGAGATGGTGATATTATATTTTTTAAATTTAATGTTTAATTTGGATTTTCATTATCGCGATAATTACCGCTTTGTTCTTTTAAAAAATCTTTATCTTCCCTAGATAGTCCATCCCAACCAACATCAATTACCTTATCTAAAATTTGATCCATCTTTTTTTGTCGATTCATACGCTCAGTAAAAATATCATTATCATGTAATTTAAGTATTTTTTCTGATCGCTTTTGATGTGTCCAATATTGTAAATATACTATTCCAACAATAATCCCTGCTAAATGTGTAATATGACTAATACCAGAATTTGATAATGTAATTGAGTAAAAAAAGGCAATCGATCCTGAAAAAATCACTACATTTTTTACTTTTACTGGAAAAATTCCATAAATATATAATATCCGATTAGGAAACAAAACCCCATATGCTAATAATAGCCCATAGATGGCACCACTAGCACCAACAATAGGACGTATATCATTTGCATTTATAAATTGCAGATTATATATAACAGTTAGCAATCCGGAACCTATTCCAACAGCTAAATAATATTTAATAAAATTTTCTTTCCCCCATGTATGTTCTAAATCGCGTCCTAAAAACCATAATCCTAGCATATTAAAGAATAGATGTATGATGCCACCATGAAGAAATAAATATGTTAAGCATTGCCAAATTTGAAATTTTTCTGTTATACCTGGTGTCAGTAAGACATCTCCTGGTATTAAACTAAGTTGGTTAAATAAACTATAATATAATTCATAGTTTGCAGATTGAATAAACCCTAAAATTATAAAGGCAATAATATTAATCATGAGCAAAATCATCACACCACTATTTTGGTTTGGTTTAAAGGACTGTTGATAACCTGTACTTGTATATTGATATCGCATTTAAAATTGCCCTATAAAATTTGTGATTTTTTTATAAATTAAATTGAATTCATCAATATGCTTATCCTCTACTAACATATTATGGCTGATTTTCTCTAGAGTTAATTTTTCTTTAATATCCGATGAAATATTATCATTAACAATATTATAATTTTCCATTATGCATGTTTGATCACCTTCTGAATGTATAAGTAATGTTGGACACTGTACATTATTCAATTGCTTTCGTACTATATTAGTCAATTGGCGAAATTGATTTAATGCTTTATTAGGATATTCTGTATAACCATAAAAACTCATATTTTGTCCATCTTGATATTGGCTGCTTTTAGACACTACAGGCACAATGTTATTAAACAATGGCACTAATATGCGTGTTTTAAATTCGCTTTTAAATTGAAATACCGGTGCAACTGCAATTAAACTATTAAGCGGAAATTGTGATGCAATATGCAATCCTAGCACTCCCCCCATACTGCTGCCAATCACATGTATTTTATCGCATTTAGAGGCTAGTCGTGCCACTCCCTGTTCAACAGATTCAACCCAATCCTGATATTTCACTCTATTACATTCTTCAATTGTTGTTCCGTGACCTGGCAGATTATTAGCAACAGTACGATATCCTTGTTTAGATAAATATTGAGCTAATTTTTTTGTTTCATATGTAGTGTTAGTAAACCCATGAATTAGATAGATGCCATTTTTACTCTCTAAATTAAATTCGTAATTATTTTCATCAAATCGATTTGTTCTAGCCATATTTCATCTCTCGAATCATTTTTAGCGATTCTATATCTCTATTTAATTTCAAATGTTGTTTAATATAAATTTCAAGATTTGTAATAATTTCCATTAGATCTATTTGAGAGCAATCTATTTTATCAAGAGTATTAAATGTATAGGCATTTAAATTTAATAAAAATTGTTTCATTGTATTGTTCATGATTAATGATTCATTGTCTTCATTTTCTAAATCAATCATAAACCCTAATTCTTTAATTAACTCCAAAAGGAAAAAAATTAAAATTAATTTAGGATTGTAGAAAACATTATCTACTAATTGCAAGGCATTGCTTGTTAAATGATATATATTAGGATTAGGATCATTATCATGACATGTTTTATCAACTACTTCAACAATTGCTAATGCAATACTAAGTTTGATGATATCAGTTTTTATATTAGTATTGTGATATACGAAGCTTACTTCTTTGCATGTTTGTAGTGCATTAGATTTGCGCTGATAATAATCTAATTGAATAATATTAGGAGGTTCAATAATTCCAGCAACATTGCCTTTGCGCTTTCCTGCACCATTCATAATAATGCTTATTTTGCCAGCATCCTCTGTGAATATTCTAGCAATTAAACTGCTGTTTTTATATTTCATTCTATTTAATACAATGGCGTTTGTTTGTAAAATCATTATAATCTAAATTGATTAATATGCTTTTGCAAATACCGCAAGATACTTTGCATCTTTGCCAGAGTAAATGCATTTTAGATTTTCTATCTTTTGATCAAATGGTAAACATCGAATTGTAGCTTTGGTTTCATTTTTAATTTTAGTTTCTGTTGTTTCACTACCATCCCATCCACATACAATAAAACCATTATTCACATTTGCTTGAAATTCCTCCCATGTAGAAACACAGGTGGTATGTGAGTCCATAAATGTTTTGGCTTGATTAAATAAACTATTTTGTATTTCATCTAAAAGATTCATAATGATATCTGCAGCATCATCAATATTAACGGTTTGTTTTGTGTTGTCATCACGACGACATACTACTAATTCTTTATTCTGCATATCCCGTGGACCTACCTCTATACGTATTGGTACCCCTTTCATTTCCCATTCATTAAATTTATGTCCAGGAGATAATTTTTCGCGCATATCAACATTTACTCTAACCTCATTATTAATTAATNTATCNGTTAAATTATTAATATAATTTTTAATATCATCTNGGTTGCTATCTTTACGTAGTATGGGTACTATCACAACTTGAGTTGGAGCAACCTTCGGAGGCAAGCGTAGTCCTTTATCATCACCATGAACCATAATTAGTGCACCAATTAATCTCGTACTGACTCCCCAGCTTGTTGCATATACAAGCTCTTCTTTATTATCCTCAGTTTGGAATCTTACATCAAATGCTTTTGCAAAGTTTTGTCCTAAATAGTGCGATGTACCTGCTTGCAGGGCTCTTGTATCCCCCATCATCGCTTCAATACAATATGTTTCTACTGCACCCGCAAATTTTTCCGACTCTGATTTTAGACCAGTTAAAACAGGTATAGCTAATACATCTTGAACCACATTTTTATAAATATCTAATATTTTTNGTGTTTCTTCTTTAGCTTCTTGTTCACTTGCATGTGCCGTATGTCCTTCTTGCCATAAAAACTCACTTGTTCTCAAAAACAATCGTGTTCTCATTTCCCATCTTACAACATTTGCCCATTGATTAATTAAAATTGGAAGATCTCGATAGGAAGTAATCCACTTTTTGTACATTGACCAAATCACTGTTTCTGATGTTGGCCTAACGATTATTTCTTCTTCTAATTTTGATTCGGGATCTACAGTAACAGCTTTTCCATCTTCAGTTGCTTTTAATCTTGAATGTGTAACGACAGCACACTCTTTTGCAAATCCTTCTACATGNTCTGCTTCTTTAGATAGAAATGATTTTGGAATGAAAAGTGGAAAATAGGCATTTACATGACCAGTTTTTTTAAATTCTTTATCAAATGCATTTTGNACAGTTTCCCATATACCATAGCCATATGGACGAATAACCATAGTACCTTTTACNGGACCATAATCTGCNAATTGTGCTTTGGTTATTGTATCTGTATACCATTTTGAGTATGCTTCACTTTTTGGAGTTACACCTTTAGACATAAATTTTATAAACCTTATATTTGATTAAACATTTCAATTACATACTCAACATCAGAACGAGAAATNCCTGAATGAGTTACTAATCTAAATTTGTTTTTACTTACCTCAAAGAATTTAATTTTTTTCTCATGCATCATATTGACAAAATCCGTTCCATTAATTGATTCATGTTCAATTGAGAAATATAATATATTAGTTTTTACTCTCTCAATTTCAATATTAAGAAATGAAATTTTATTGATTTCTTCTGCTAAATATTTTGTGTTATTATGATCAATTTGTAATTGAGCAATGTTTTCATTTAAAGCAACTTTTCCTGCAGATGCAATAATACCTGCCTGCCGCATTCCTCCACCTAATGCTTTACGGATCCTGCGTGCTTCATTAATAAATTCTTTGGTTCCACAGAGTATAGATCCAATTGGTGATGACAAGCCTTTTGATAAACAAAAAGTAATAGAATCGGTGTGTTGCACTAGCTCTTTAATATTCACATTTAATGCAACAGAAGCATTAAAAATACGTGCCCCATCTGTATGCACTTTAATATGATTTGCTTTTGCTAATTCATATACATCTCTCATATATTCACTATTAATTGGTGAACCAAAGCACATGTTCTGTGTGTTTTCCAAGCATATTAGGCTTGTTCTAGGATAATGAACATTGTCTTGACGAATTGCAGATTGGATAGAATCAATATTGATTGTTCCATTTTTTTCATTTTTTAATTGATGAGAATGTACTCCACCAAATGCTGAAATGCCACCAGCCTCATAAATAAATGTATGTGAGCAATCCCCCAAAATAACTTCAGTACCGCGTGGGCAGTGTACCAATACAGCAATTAAATTGCCCATTGTTCCACTGGGTACTAATAATGCTTTTTCTTTACCTAATAGGTTTGCGGCTTGTTCCTCTAATGCATTAACAGTAGGATCTTCAATAAATACATCATCTCCTAATTGAGCTTGCATTATATTTTCTCGCATTAATTGCGATGGCTGTGTTACCGTATCACTACGTAAATCAATATATTTTTTTAAACTCATATTTTACCAAAAGAAATTATACCAAAATTTAACTAATAGTAATATTCATTTCATCTTAAATTAATTCATGCAATCTAATATGAATATTATTAATGGACATTTTATTACACTAGAAAATAATGCTGATGATATTAATTCCATTACAATTGAAAATGGGAAAATCAAATCATTTAATAGTCCTAATCCCAATTTTAAAACAATAGATATTAAAAATAATATTGTTATACCTGGATTTATTGATTCTCATTTTCATCTAAAAAATTATGGTAAACGGCAAGATATGATTAATCTCAAAAAGATTGATTCTATTGATCAAATTGTAAAATTAATTAGACAAAAAATTAGCCAACATCCAGATATAAAATGGATTGAAGGATTTGGTTGGGATCACAATCTATGGGGTGGAAACTATCCAAATTCAGAAATTTTAAATTCTATTTCTGATAAACATGCAATTGTTTTAACTCGAATTGATGGACATTCAATGTGGGTTAATGATCTAGCAATTCAAGAATCTACTTATTCAGTTGAAGAATTAGATTCTATTAATGGAGCCTCAGTTATCAATCAATGTATTTTAGTTGATAATGCGATGGACCCTATACGAAAAGTTATGCCTAATGATGATATTGGAGATGTTGAAAGATGGATTAAAGTTGCGATAGAAAATGCTAATAGAATGGGTATTACCAATGTTCATGATGCATGGCAAGATGCAAATATTGTTGCAGCAATTCAAAATTTAATTAATAAAGATGAAATGAATTTACGTTGTAATGGAATGTTAGGTGCAGCTCATACAGAGTTATTAAATAGATTTTTTTCTAATGGACATTTGATAAGTGACTTATATACTATTCGATCTGTGAAGGCATTTATTGATGGTGCTTTAGGTAGTCGTGGTGCAGCACTTTTAGAGCCGTATTCTGATGATAAACATAATTGCGGATTAATATTAATTAGCAAAGATGAATTTGAAGATTTGGCATATCGCTGTTATAAAAATAAATTTCAATTATGCACTCATGCAATTGGAGATAAAGGAAACCAATTTGTTTTAGATACATACAATAATGCATTACAAGATAGAGAATCAAGATGGAGAATAGAGCATGCTCAAATGGTTCACCCTGATGATATAGATAAATTTGTGCCTCATCAAATCATACCATCTATGCAACCATCGCATTGTACAAGTGATATGCCATGGCTTGAAGATAGATTAGGCGATCATCGCTTAGATAGAATTTCTAAATGGCGCACATTCATTGATAAAGGATTAAAGGTTGCTGGAGGATCAGACTGCCCTATTGAAACTGGCAATCCGCTATTTGAATTTTATGCTGCATGCACTAGACAAGATCATAGTGGTTATCCTGCTGGCGGGTGGCAACCACAAGAGAAAGTTAATAGTATGGAAGCACTTAAGATGCTTACTACATGGGGAGCACATGCAGAATTTAATGAACATCGACGTGGAAGAATAAGTATAGGCTTTGATGCCGATCTAACTATTTTATCAGAGGATATTACTACATGCAGTCCGCAAACAATTTTAAATACCGAAGTTATTATGACCATTGTTGGTGGTAATATTGTATATCGCAATTAAATGGACACATTTAGTCATACATTATGGGGAAAAGGATTATTTGGTTATCGTAAATATGGTAAATGGGCATTATTATTTGGTGCATTACCTGATTTGTTATCATTTGGTTTATATTTTATAGTCAGATTTATTACCCAAGGCGTGAATATGGAATTTGGTAAGCCAGCTCTTGAAAGCATTCCTAACTGGGTGTTTATAATGTATGATATCTCTCATAGCTGGGTAATTGCATTCTTATTTATAATTATTTTTTTACAAATAAATAAAGAAATATGCTTTCCAATGTTGGCATGGCCATTTCATATTCTTTTAGATTTTCCCTTTCACTCCAAAGAATATTTTCCTACTCCAATCTTATGGCCAATTTCAGATTATAGATTTGATGGTATTCCTTGGTCAAATACATATGTATGGTTTGGCAATATTGCATGTATAATTATTTTATTTATGTATAGACTACGAAAATAAGTCAATGTATATCATATTAATTATATTAGCATATATTTTTTATTTATTTTTCTACTATTATGGTTTTGCATATGGCCTGTTATATGTATTTATAACACTAGCAGTATTAATTTCTCTTTTTGCATTAATCATTTTTATGCTGGGTGTAGGTTTAACAGAGGGTATGAAAGCAAAACAAATAAATAGTCTATTGCATAATTTATACGGTGATCCTCCATATACATATGAGCAAGAAAAGCATGCAACGCAAATTATTGAAGATGATATCAAAAGTGGTAAATTGAGTTGAATATAATTATTTATGAAAGTTTAGATTTCAAATCTGACAGCATATCCATTATGTCGTCGTACATTAAATACTCTGCCATCATCAAACATTAAATACTGTCCTTTAATGCCCCACAATCGTCCTTCGATAATACTTTCTTTATCAAAGTTGACACTTTTCACTTTTTCTGGATAGCTTTCAACGGGATATTTCATTTCGTGGACTGTGTCGTCAGAGTGGAAATATTGATGTAAGTTTTCTACTAATTTATTTTTCAATTCATGTTTCATTTCTTGTAAGTCTTGGTATGCTACATCATTTTTCAACATGCGTTGCCAACTCGTTTTATCTGCAACATACTGTTTCAATGCAACTTCTATTTGGCCTGCTAAAAATCGATTAGGTGTTTTGGCAAATTTAATTGCCTGAATAGCACCTTGATCAATCCAGCGGGTATTAATATCATTAGTCACTCCAACTTTTAAGCCGCTTGATAATGCTAAATAAACATATGTGTTTTGGTTATGGTAATTTTCTGCCCATTTTTGATCTCGATCTTTACATTGACTTGCTTTATTGGCATCATGTGCATTACATCTTTCTGGTTTCATAATACAATCAGATGTTCTAGGCGAATTAAGAAAGCATGGATAACAATATCCTTGTGCAAATGATTTATTAGTTTGTCGTCCGCACTCAATACAATTAATTTCATTTTTATATTCAAGAACAATATATTTTTTTATTAAATCATTCATACAAATTAGCTGCTCATTTAATAAAAGTTCATATTTAATTGGATTTGAATGAGTAGTGCGCATCTTTATAATATGACCGGTATAATCCACATATAAATATAGGTATAAAATAAAAAAAAATAATAATGCTTGTTATTTACAGGACAAGCGTATTTAAATTTTTATACTATGAATACATCACAAAAACGAATGATAATTGTTGAATCACCCTCCAAAATAAAAACCATTAATAAGTTTTTAGGATCTGAATATATTGTTGAATCATCCGTTGGGCATATAAGAGATTTACCATCTAAAGATATAGGAATTGATATAGAAAATGATTTTACAACAACCTATGTAGATAGTGATAGAAGTAAAGATGTAATTAAAAAATTAAAATCACAGCTTAAGAAATGTTCTGAGCTTTATATTGCTACAGACCCAGATAGAGAAGGTGAAGCTATTGCATGGCATATTGTTGAATGTTTAAAACCTAAAGTACCAATCAAAAGACTAGTTTTTAATGAGATTACAAAAAAAGCTGTTTTAGAATCATTTAATAATATCAGAAAAATAGATGGACAATTATTTGCAGCTCAAGAATCTAGACGTATTTTAGATCGTCTTTTTGGATTTCTAGTATCAAAAACTCTATGGTTTAATGTAAAAGGAGGACTTTCTGCAGGTAGAGTTCAAAGCCCAGCACTAAAAATACTTGTTGATAGAGAAAAAGCACGAACACAATTTATTGAAAATGAATATTGGAGTTTAAAGGGTGATTTTGTTTCTGCAAACACTACATTTTCTGCAAATCTTATTTCAATTGATAGCAATCCAATTGCAAAAGGTACTTCTTTTAATAAAGAAACAGGCAAATTGTTAAAAACCAATACAATTGTTTTAGATCAAGAGAAAGCGGAAAAATTAGCTACAAGTATAAAAGATAATAATTGGTTAATTACCTTTTTAGAAACCAAGCCAGCAACACAAAATCCATATCCACCCTTTATTACATCGACCTTACAACAAGAGGGTATTAGAAAATTAAATTTAAATGCAACTCAGGTAATGAGTGTAGCACAGAAGTTATATGAAAATGGATTCATTACTTATATGAGAACTGATTCTATCAGTTTATCATCTGAAGCAATCAATGCAGCTAGGCAAGAAATTAAGAAATTGTATGGAGATAATTATCTACCAGATGCGCCACGAGTTTATAAAGCTAAATCTAAAAATGCACAAGAGGCGCATGAGGCAATTAGACCAGCAGGTTCTACTTTTAAACATCCAGATGAATTACAAAATGTTGTTAATGATTTAGAATTAAAGCTTTATAAATTGATTTGGAAAAGAACAATGGCATGTCAAATGAAATCTGCAAAACTTGAAAATACCACCATGCATATTTCAGATGATGAACATATTTTTGAAGCTAAGGGTAAGGTGATTAAATTTGATGGATTTTTAAAAGCTTATGTAGAAGATAAAGATTATCAAGAAAATGAAAAAGACGATAAAGAAAGCGTATTACCAAATTTAAGCCAAGGTGATTCAACTATATGTAAAGAGTTGGAGCCTAAACAACATTTTACTAAGCCAATCAATCGCTATACAGAAGCATCATTAGTTAAGGAATTAGAAAAGCTTGGTATTGGAAGGCCATCTACATATGCAAGTATAATGAAAAAAATTATTGATAAAGGTTATGTTAATAGAGAAGGAAAATCAACCTTAATTCCTACATTTACAGGATATGCTATTGTGCACTTTTTAGAAAAATATTTTGATGATTTAGTCAATTTAGAATATACAGCAAGCATGGAAAATCATTTAGATGAAATTGCAAGTGGTTCTCTAGATAAAATTAAATATTTAAATGAATTTTATTTTGGGCAAAATAATGATGGATTAGAGAGTCAATTAGAACAAGAATTTGATAAAGAATTTGCACGCACAATTTTACAAATTTCAGAAAATGATAAAAATGTAGATGTTAAAATTGGTCGTTATGGCATTTATGCACAATCTGGAGATAATAGAGTCAATATAGATGATGCTCTACCTCCAAGTGAATTTGATATTGATATTGTTGAAAAACAGCTAGCAGATAAATTAAAAGGCGATAAAGAGATTGCCATTGATCCAAATACAAAAGAACCTATTTATTTAAAAAATGGAAAATTTGGTCCATATGTTAATTGCGGTAAAAAGAATAAGGGGCTTTTGCCTAATATGAAAGAAGAAGATGTAACTCCAGAAATTGCAATTCAACTTATATCATTACCTAAAAAAATTGGAGTTTATGAAGATAATGATATCACAATTGATAATGGTAAATTTGGTCCGTATATAAGATGTGGCAAACTAACTCGGTCTGTTAAAACATCATTATTTGATTTGCAGGAATCTGAAGCAGTGAAATTATTAGAATCTGACCCTTCAATAGTGAAAAAATTTAAAGATAGTGATATAGTAGTTAAAAAAGGTAGATTTAATAGAAGCGATTACATTCAGCAAGGTAAAGTAAATGCAAGTATACCAAAAGGAATTAATTCTGAAGAAATTACCTTAGAGGAAGCTGAAAAATTAATTGTTCAAGCAAACGAAAAAAAATCTAAGAAAAAATAATATGGCTAACAAAAACGATAAGCAAAAAATAATAGATATTTTAACTTCCATTTCCAAACAAAGAGGATTTGTTTTTCAAAGTAGTGAAATTTATGGTGGACTTGGATCGACTTGGGATTATGGTCCTTTAGGAATTGAATTAAAACGAAATGTCAAAAATTTATGGTGGAAATCCATGGTTACAGCACGAGATAATATTGTTGGTATGGATGCTGCAATATTAATGCATCCAGGTGTATGGGAAGCTAGTGGTCATGTTGAAAATTTTCACGATCCTTTGGTAGATAATAAAGAATCTAAAAAACGATATAGAGTCGATCATTTGCTTGAGGACCAAGACGAAGATGTATTGAGTCAATTAGCTGATGCAACTAATAGTACGGGTTCTTTTAAGGATGATGAAGAAAAAATTCAGGCTATTGTAGCATTCTTATTAGAAAATGAAAATAGTAGTGATGATATATTAAAAGATTGTGGAGTAATTGACCCGCATACAAATGCTAAGGGTGATTGGACTAAGGTACGACAGTTTAACTTAATGTTTAAAACTCATGTTGGGCCAGTCTCTGATTCAAGCTCCGTGGTATATTTAAGACCAGAAACGGCCCAGGGTATTTTTGTCAACTTCCTCAATGTTCAAGGAACCTCAAGACAAAAATTACCATTTGGGATAGCACAAATCGGCAAAGCCTTTAGAAATGAAATAACGACTGGTAATTTTATTTTTAGAACTCGAGAATTTGAGCAAATGGAAATGGAATTCTTTTGCAAATCTGATGAAACAAGTAAATGGTTAGATTATTGGTCTAATGAACGGCTAGAATGGTTCAAATCACTAGGAATTACACCAGATAAGTTAAGGTTACGTCCACATGGTCCAGATGAATTAGCACACTATTCCAGTGCCTGTTATGATGTAGAATATAAATTTGATTTTGGTTGGTCAGAGCTTGAAGGTATTGCAGATCGTGGTACTTATGATTTAGATCAACATATGAAGCATAGTAATAAAAAATTAACCTATTTTGATCAAGCTAATAATGAGCATATTGTGCCAGCTGTTGTAGAATCATCTGCAGGTGTTGATAGAGCTGTGCTGACCATCTTAGCTGATTCCTTTGTTCAAGAAGAAGTTAATGGTGAAAAAAGAAATGTTATGAAATTCGATCCTAAAATTGCGCCTATTACAGCAGCAGTATTTCCATTATTTAATAAAGAAGGTATGCCAGAGATTGCACAAAAAATCGTCAATGATTTAAAAAATAAATTTGCAACATTTTATGATGCTGGCGGCTCTATTGGCAAACGATATCGACGTCAAGATGAAGCAGGTACACCATTTGGGATTACCGTTGACCATGATACACTCACTGATAATACTGTTACATTGCGAGATCGTGATACCATGGAGCAAAAACGTATTAATATTGATGCTATTATTAATGCAATCAGTGATTGTTTGTAATGTTATTTAGGTTGTGGGGGTATATATCTATTACTCCTACCCATTATAATTTCACTACTGCCATACATATCTGTTATTGCCGTTGCAAAATTTTCATCAAAATCTTCATCATCCATCATCATTAATATATCAACAGCATTATCTGGGAAGACAAAAAATAAATTAGCAGTTTCAGGCATATCTGTAGATGGTTCGACAATTTCATATGTCCCGGTCATCGTGGGTTCGCCATCGACAGTCCATTCCACAATATTTTCATAGGTCATAATGGTACCAGAAGAAACATCTTCAACACCATTTTCTATATCTGTAATAGTTAGATTTTCTCCTTCTATATCAATCATTTGATAATTTAAGGTATCGCCTTCTGTAAAATATGTCGAATCGCTCATATTAAATGAACATAGAAATCCATCTAAAATACCATCCATTATATTGCATGTAGATAATGATATAGTTTGCATCATTCCTTCATCAACCACACAAGTGCTGTCGCTATATGTACCAACACAATCTTCTTCATCTGTATTAGCAATTACAATACTCAAATCCATTGTGATTGACATATTAAACATGCTAGATATGGTATCCCAAGCACCTTCTAGAGGATTGTCTGAAAATGATATATCTTCTTCATCACAAGTATCATTTGTTAAACACTCCGTGCACCATGTGATAATTTCAGTTACAAGAGCTAAATCTTCTCCAGAACAATCGCTTGAGCAAGCATTCCATTGTGAAACAACTTCACAGGCTCCTGTATTTGTAACATTATTATCATCATTTAAGATATCAAAATTCTCGCAATCTTCAATACATGCTGGTGCTTCAGGCCAATCTAAGTCATCACCTTCATAATCATCATAGATATCTTCTAATGCTTCTTCACAATCAGTTTCATTTGCTATACAATCAATACATGTTTGCAGTACCATATTTACTTCGTCTGCATCATCACCTTCACAATCTGAGAAACAGTCATTTCCATCCCAGCTTGCAACAATTACACAATTAGCCTCTTCATCTTCTTCACAATCTTCATCATCGTAATCACATTCGCTTAGTAGATTAAAATCAGGACAATCTTCAACACATGCTGGAGGACCTTCATTATATTCATCATAAATATCATCGAGAGCATCAGCACAATCGGTTTCATCATCAATACAACTTATACATGTTTGCAAAACCATATTTACTTCGTCCGCATCATCACCTTCACAATCTGAGAAGCAATCCGTACCATCCCAGCTTGCTATTATTGTACAATCAGCATTAGCATCACAATCTTCATCATCATAATCACATTCGCTTAGTAGATTAAAATCAGGACAATCTTCAACACATGCTGGAGGACCATCATCATATCCATCCTCATCAGTTTCATCACTATTTTCATCATTCGTATCAGTCAATGTTAGTACTAGACCTATACATAGTGCTGGATCCCATTCATGTCCTGCATCAATGCAGGCATCTTCCGTATCATAAGCTCCCATGTTATCATAAGTGATAGAACAGCTAGCTTCAGTATTTAGATTGGCCTCAAGAGTATTATTATCACTTGATATTGCAATAGTAATTGTTTCTGATGTGCTATCAGAATCAGAAATAATTAATGTAGTAGCATTAAATGTATATGTTAATGTATCAGCTTCATAGCCATCATCAAGAACTACTGTTTGATTATCATCAATAAATATCATATTCCATTCATCAAATTCAGATATATATGACATCCAGCTGCTATCTGGACAGTCCGCTTCAATCATTATGGAATCAGCAGCCATACATACACCGCTTACAGGTATTCCAGAACAATCAGAGTTAGGATACAGCATTGCATCAGTAATTTCATAGGTCCCTTCAATACCTTCTGATGAATTTTGCAGTGCCTCTTCAGCCTCATCACATGCAAAAAATGTAAGCAATGAGATACTTATTAGTATCATTTTAATCATATTAATTACCCCTTTTAATTATCCAATAATTTTTAATATATCTTTCGCATGTGACATGGTTTTCACTTTTTCAATCACATGTTCCACTTTTCCAGTTTCGTCAATAACATAAGTCATACGAGTAATACCCATATATTCTCTACCCATAAATTTTTTCTTACCCCATACACCATATGCCTCTAGCATTTCATGAGATTCATCTGATAATAAATCATATTGAAAACCTTTTTTATCACAAAAGTTTTTTTGCTTATTAATTGGGTCTGCAGAAACACCTAAAATAACTATATTTTGACTATCAAATTTTTTGAATTCATCACGGAACCCTTTACCTTCAATTGTTCATCCAGGTGTATTTGCTTTGGGATAAAACCAAATAACCACTTTTTTTCCTTTTAAACCAGATAGTGTAACTGTTTCATCATTTTGATTTTGCAAACTGAAATCTGGAGCATTATTACCCACTTCTAATAACATGTTATCTCCTAAATTAATTATTGATATTGAAATTATATTGACCTTCTTAAATTATTACCGATTGAGGGAAAATAAAATGGTTAAAATATATTCAACATCTTGGTGCCCATCATGTGTATTTGCAAAGCGCTTGTTGGAGGAGCAAAATATTCCATTTGAGGAAATTAATATTGAAGAGCTTGGAATGAGCAGAGAAGATTTAGGCGAATTAACAGGTGGCATGACTGTTCCGCAGATTGTAATTAATAATCAATCGATTGGTGGTTACGAAGATTTATTACAATTAAATCAAAGCGGTAAATTAAAAGAACTGTTAAAGAAATGAAATTTGTTTCAAGTGAAATATTAGCATATTGTGAATCGCACTCCAATAAAGATTCAGAATTATTAAAGGAGCTGATTGAACATACCTATGCAACGGAGACAGCTCCTCAAATGATTTCTGGTAGTCACGTGGGTAATTTCTTACAAAGTTTAATTAAAATGACTAAGTCTAAAAATATTTTAGAAATTGGAATGTTTACAGGATATAGTGCTTTAAAAATGGCTGAGGTGATACCAAAAGATGGTATTGTGCATACTTGTGAACTCATGGAACAACATGTACAAACAGCCTCTTCATTTTTTAACCGATCTAGTCATAAAGACAAAATATCAATTTTTAAGGGTCCAGCAACAGAAACTCTTGAGCAACTAAAAATAAATTTTTATGATTTTGTTTTTATTGATGCTGATAAGCAAAACTATTGTGAATATTATCAAAAAGCGATAAAACTCTTAAAGCCAGGTGGAGTTATTGTATTGGATAATATGCTATGGAGTGGAGGGGTTATAGATCCTAAAGATATTGATTCTCAAGCATTAGCAGATACTGCTGAATATATTAATAGCGATGATAGAGTATATAATTTTTTAGCTCCAATACGTGATGGATTGATGGTGTGTATCAAAAATGAATAATTTAAAAGATAAAAATATTTTATTATGTGTAACTGGATCGATTGCAGCATATAAAGCTTGTGATTTATTACGAGTATTGAGAAAAGAAGGAGCCAATGTACAAGTAGCGATGACACAATCAGCATTACAATTCGTGGGAGAAACTTCTTTTAGTGCTTTAAGCAACTATGATGTAATCACTCAAATTTTTCCATCAAAAGAAGGAGAAACAGGATTAGAGCATGTTAATTTAGCGATTGAATTAGATGCAGTTATTGTTGCCCCAGCCACAGCAAATATTCTTGGTAAAGCGGCTAATGGAGTAGCTGATGATACAGTATCAACATTGTTATCCATTTGTGAGCAGCCTACTATTTTTGCTCCAGCAATGAATTTTAGAATGTGGCAGAATAAATCTACTATTGATGCTGTAGATGCATTACGTAAACACGGTAAAATTGTTATTAATCCAGAAGAAGGACAATTGGCAAGCTTACATGAAGGAGAAGGAAGATTTCCAAATACCCATACAATTATTAATTCTTTACGTGAAGTTTTTGATCAACACTTACCATTAAAAAATAAAAACATTTTAATTACAGCTGGGCCAACACGTGAGCATATAGACCCAGTACGTTTTATCTCAAATCGTTCAAGTGGAAAAATGGGATACTCTCTAGCTGTGCAGGCTAAATATTTAGGTGCAAATGTTACATTGATTTCTGGTCCTGTGCATATTGACCCTGTACCAGATGTCAATATGATTAATGTTGAATCTACACTAGATATGCAAAGGGAATTAAATATTTATATTAATAGAGAGCATAATATAGATTATATTTTTATGGTAGCTGCAGTGGCAGATTATATCATACCCAATCCTCAAGAAAACAAAATTAAACGCAAGGATAGTACATTAAATATTAAGTTTAGTAAAGCACCAGATTTAATTCAGGAGCTTAGTAGTAAAACTGATGCAAAATTAATTGGCTTTGCACTTGAAACAGAAGATGGTGAAAAAAATGCAAAAGAAAAAATGTCTAACAAGAATCTTGATTATATTGTATTGAACTATGCAAATGAGCCTAATGCAGGATTTGAAACAAATACTAATCGTGTAATTATTTTTTCAAAAAAGGGCTCTAAAAAAGAATTCAAATTAGATCGAAAAGATAGAATAGCTGCAAAATTATTAGATTTTATCATTAATAATAAATAACTTGACAAACGAGAGAGCCAATTTCGTATATTAAAAAGTTTTGTTTAGCCAATTTTCTAATAACTAAGAAGCACTTTTGATAGAATCCTATAAAAATTCAAATAATGATATTACATCTCCTGAAAAAAAACAGGAAGATGATCAGTTGGCAAAATCATTACGACCAACTAAGTTTTCTGATTTCATTGGTCAGAAAGATACGATTGAAAATCTCAAGGTATATATTAAGGCGGCTACACAAAGGGAAGAAGCGCTTGATCATGTATTATTATTTGGCCCACCAGGTCTAGGCAAAACGACACTGGCTACGATTCTAGCTAAAGAGTTAAGTGTTAATATTAAAATGACTTCAGGTCCTATCATTGATAAGGCAGGTGATTTAGCTGGTATTTTAACTAACTTAGCGGACAGAGATGTAATGTTTATTGATGAGGTACATCGTTTATCAAGTGTTGTAGAAGAATATCTTTATTCAGCAATGGAGGATTATTCTATTGATATAATGTTGGATTCGGGTCCTAGTGCTAGAAGTGTACAATTAAGTTTAAGTCCATTTACTTTAGTTGGTGCAACTACTAAGTTAGGAAATTTAACCTCACCAATGCGAGACCGATTTGGTGTTATATTAAGATTAGATTTTTATGAGGTTGTAGATTTAGAAAAAATCATTAAGAGATCTGCAAAAATTTTAGATATTGCTATTGATAATCAAGGAGCATTGGAAATTGCTCGTAGGTCAAGAGGAACACCTCGAATTGCTAATCGGCTATTGCGTAGAGCACGTGATTTCGCACAAGTTAATTCGAACGGGAATATAACATCTATTATTGCTAAAGATGCACTGAATAAATTAAAAATTGATGATAATGGTTTAGATGAAATGGATAGGCGAATCCTTTTGTCAATGATTGAAAAATTTGATGGAGGCCCAGTAGGTTTAGAATCGCTCGGTGTAGCAATATCTGAAGATGCAAAAACTATAGAGGAAGTATATGAACCCTATTTAATTAAGGAAGGGTTTATACAGAGAACATCTCGTGGTAGAATTGCATTAGATAAAACATACAAATATTTAAATATTAATAACCCTAATAATACACAAACAGATATGTTTGAATAGAAAGGATAAGATACATGTTTTTTGGAACAGTAGAAAAACCACCACGTTTATCAGAATTTGATTTAGAGGTGCCAGAGGAGTTAGTAGCAGATCATCCAAGTAAAAAACGAGATGGCTGCAAATTAATGGTATTAGATACTAAAGAAGAAACGATTGCACATAAAAAGTTTTCTGATATCGTTGATTATTTTAAAAAAGGTGATGTATTAGTATTGAATAATACTAAAGTATATCCTGCACGTTTATATGCTACCAAAGATCGCTCATCATCAAAGGTAGAAGTATTCCTATTGCGTGAATTGTCATCAGATTTATGGGAGGCAATGGTAAAGCCTGCAAGAAAAGTTAGAATTGGAAATAAATTAATCTTTGGTGATGGTATTGAGTGTGATGTAATAGACAATACAATATCAGGCGGACGTGTCTTGCGCTTTGAATCAAGTTCAGAAGATTTACATAAATTTATTGATAAGAATGGACTTTCGCCATTACCTCCATATATTAAGAGGGATCCTGTTGCAGCTGATAAAAAAAACTATCAAACTGTATATGCTTCTGAGCGTGGTTCAGTAGCAGCACCAACGGCAGGAATACATTTCTCTAATGGATTATTAAAAAAAATAGAAGATAAAGGTGTGCATATTGCATATGTAACTCTACATATAGGTTTAGGGACATTCAAACCAATTATGGTAGAGGATTTAACCAGGCATCAAATGGATTCTGAATATTTTCATGTCCCACCTGAAACTGCAACTATTATCAATGAAGCACGTGCAAAGAAAAAAAATATTATTACAGTTGGGACCTCTACTGTGAGAACACTTGAAACTGTAGTGGTATCAGGTTTTCAAATTACGGCGAAAAAAGGATGGACAGATAAATTTATTTATCCGCCATATGAGTTTAAAATGTGTGATAAGCTGATTACTAATTTTCATCAGCCTAAATCTACATTGATGATGATGGTGTCTGCATTTTCAAATAAAGATTTTGTCATGCGTGCCTATCAAGAAGCAATTGATAAAAAATACCGCTTTTATTCATATGGCGATGCCATGATTTGTATATAAAATGTCTAATAGAAATCTGAGAATTGGTCATGGATATGATGTCCATCAGCTTGTAGATTCAATTCCACTAATTATATGTGGTGTTACGATTGATTTTTCAAAGGGATCTTTAGGACATAGTGATGGAGATGTTGGTATCCATGCAATTTGTGATGCCATTCTTGGAGCACTTGCACTAGGTGATTTAGGCACACATTTTCCATCATCAGATTCAAAATGGTCAGGTAAAGATAGTAGTGTCTTTCTAATGCATGTATTAAAACTAATGCATAATCAAGGCTATGATATTCAAAATATTGACTGTACAATTATTCTTCAATCGCCTCATCTTAACACATATATTCAATCTATGAGGCAGGTGATTGCAGATATTTGCAAGGTTGATATTGGTATGGTCTCAATTAAAGCAACTACTACAGATAAATTAGGTGTAATAGGACAAGGAAAAGGTATTGGTGCCTCTGCCATTGTACTATTAGGTAAGCTATAAGCATGGATAATATAAATGTAAGATTTGCACCTAGTCCTACAGGCTATCTTCATGTTGGTGGATTGCGGACAGCGTTATATAATTATTTATTTGCGAAACAAAATAATGGCAATTTAATACTGCGTATTGAAGACACTGACCAATCTCGTAAAGTTGATGGTGCGATTAGTAATTTAGTTGAATCATTAAATAAATGCGGTATAATATTTGATAAGGGACCTGAGAGATATGATAAAAATGATTTATTTATTCAATCTAATAGGCTTCATCTTTATCATGATGCTGTAGAGTTATTGTTGGATGATGGATATGCATATATTTGTCTTGATGATAACTTCCAAAAATATAGAGATAAAATATTTTCTAAAGAAGAATTGGTTAATAAAGAATATCATGTTAGATTGAAAATTCCTAATAATGAATTAAGTTTTGATGATGATATTCGTGGAAAAATTAATTTTGATTTATCATTAATTAATGATCCGGTTATTTTAAAAACAGATGGATTTCCAACATACCACTTAGCTAATGTTGTAGATGATCATGACATGCACATTAGTCATGTTATTCGTGGTGAAGAGTGGCTTCCTTCAACTCCTATCCATGTTTTGCTATATCAATATTTTAATTGGGAATTACCTGTTTTTATTCATCTGCCCTTATTATTAAATCCAGACAAATCAAAATTATCTAAAAGGCAGGGTCATGTTGCTGTAGATGATTTTTTAAATGATGGTTATTTAGCAGATGCATTAATCAATTTTATTGCATTATTAGGTTGGAATCCAAAAACTAATGATGAGTTATTTTCTATTGACCAGTTAATTAATCAATTTAATATTAATAATGTGCAAAAGGCAGGGGCTGTTTTTGATATTGATAAGTTAAATTGGATGAATGCTCAATATTTAAAAAATACAGAAGTTAGTCAGTTGTTACCGATAGCAAAAAAAATATTTATTAATAATAATTTTATTATTAAGGACGAATCTGATTTAGTATCAATTGTAGAATTTGGAAAAAGCAGGTGCAATACCATTAAAGATATCGTCCAACTTGCAAATCCGTTTTTTCAGGATTTGACATATAATCCTGATTATTTAAGTTTATTAGCTGATAGTAAATCAAAAGCAATATATTTAATTCTTATAGAAAAAATAGAAGGTTTGCAATTAGTTTCAGAATCTGATATTAAATTAATTATTTCAGATATTGGAAATAAAATGAATCTAAAGGGCAAAGATTTATTTTTCCCAATTCGTTTAGCAATTTGGGGTGATGTGCATGGACCAGATATTGGATTAATTATCAAAATACTAGAAAAAGAAAAATCATTAGAAAGGTTACATAGAGCATTGAATTATGGAAAATAATAAACCTAATCATTTTATTCATGACATTATTGATGCTGATTTAAAAGCAAAAAAATATGCATCTAAGGTGCATACTCGATTCCCACCGGAGCCGAATGGCTATTTACATATTGGCCATGCAAAATCAATCTGTTTAAACTTTGGTATTGCAGATAAGTATAAGGGCACATGTAATTTACGCTTTGATGACACCAATCCCTTGAAGGAGAGCGATGAATATGTTCAGTCAATTATTGCAGATGTAGAGTGGTTAGGGTATGATATTAAAAATAATATTTTATATGCATCTGACTATTTTGATATTTTTTATGAACATGCAATTACCTTAATTAAAGCTGGCAAGGCATATGTTGATGATCAGTCAGCTGAATTAATTAAATCAACGCGAGGTAGTCTTAGTGCACCAGGCATCAATAGCCCCTTTAGAGATAGGGCAATTGAAGAAAATTTAACATTGTTTAAAAATATGAAATCAGGTCAATATGCTAATGGGGAAAAAGTGCTTCGAGCAAAAATTGATATGAGCTCGCCAAATTTAAATATGCGAGATCCCATTATGTATCGGATAATTCATGCTAATCATCATAGAACAGGTGACAAGTGGTGTATTTATCCCATGTATGATTGGGCACATGGATTAGAAGATTCGATTGAAGGAATTACTCACTCTATTTGCACTCTAGAATTTGAAGACCATAGGCCATTATATGATTGGTATTTGTCACAATTGAAAGTCCATCATCCTCAGCAAATTGAGTTTGCTCGACTAGATTTGGATTATACGGTTATGAGCAAGCGCAAATTAAAAGAATTGGTTGACAATAAACATGTTGATGGTTGGAGTGATCCACGGATGCCAACAATATCTGGTTTACGAAACAGGGGCTACTCTCCAGATGCCATTAAAATGTTTTGTGAGAAGATTGGTGTAGCAAAACGCAACAATATCATTGAATATGCATTATTAGAATATTGCGTTCGTGAAGATTTAAATAAAAAAGCGATGCGTGTAATGGCGGTTTTAGACCCAATTAAATTAATTATTGATAATTATCCTGATGATACCAGCGAAGATTTGATTGCAGATAATAACCCGGAGAATGAAAATGATGGAACACGTTTAATACCATTTTCTAAAGAGTTATGGATTGAAAAATCAGATTTTATGGAAGATGCTCCAAAAAAATATTTCAGATTAAGTCCTGGTAAGGAAGTTCGTCTAAAACATGCATATTATGTAACATGCACTAAAGTAGTTAAAGATGATACTGGTAGAGTGATTGCTATACATTGTAATTATGATCCTAATTCAAAAGGTGGTTGGACAGATGATGGTAGAAAAGTACGAGGTACATTGCATTGGGTATCAGTTAAGCATGCAGTTAATGCAGAAGTCAGATTATATGATAGGCTGTTTACGGTTGACAAACCGCTAGATACTAAAAAGCATAATAATTTTATTGATACAATAAACCCGAATTCACTTCATATTATACAAAATTGCAAAGTGGAACCTAGCTTAAATATGATTGATTTTAAACAATACTATCAATTTTTAAGAACAGGTTATTTTTGTTTTGATAGTCAGTCAAATGCTGAAAAACTAATTTTCAATAGAACAAGCACATTGCGAGATTCATGGAAAAATCCTTAAATCAATCATATTTTTCTTATTGTAAAATTAATTTAGGATTACAGGTATTAAATAAAAGATCTGATAATTTTCATAATTTATCTAGTATTTTTGTTGAAGTAAATTTGTCTGATCAATTATTTTTCAAGCCATCTGATAAAGTGACTGTAACATCTACTAATGATATTATTGCAAATTTAAAAGATAATACAATTATTAAAGCATATCAGGTATTGGAACGATACGCACCAGTATCCAAGCAACACTATAATATTCATTTAGTTAAGAACATTCCAATGGGGTCTGGTTTAGGTGGGGGTAGTAGTAATGCGGCAACGACATTGAACACTTTAAATGCATTATGGAAGCTCAATCTTACAACTGAGCAATTAATTTCTATTGGTTCTGAAATAGGTAGTGATGTACCTTTTTTTATTAATGGTAAAAATCAATATGTAGAAGGAATTGGAGATAAATTATCTAGATTACCAAATTTAAAATTATCAAACTATCATATTCTTATTATCAATCCAAATATCCATATTGATACAGCATGGGCTTATAGGGCTTTAAAAAAAGGTTTGCAAGTACCAAAAAGGTATCCTAAATTTCTCGACTCTAATAACCAAGTAAATTGGGGATTATTGAAAAATGATTTTGAAAATGTTGTTTTCTCAACATATCCAGAGATCAGTAAGCTAAAAGAAAAATTAATATCAAGAGAGGTATTATATGCTGGTCTGTCGGGAAGTGGTTCGACTGTGTATGGGATATTCGATAATAAAAATGAGGCTATGCTTGCCTCTAATTTATTTCCATCCTATAATACATATATTACTTCATCGATAGCATAAAAAATTAGATTTGGGGGATCGTTCAATGGTAGGACACATGGTTTTGGTCCATGGGATTGGGGTTCGACTCCCTATCCCCCAGCAAAATTAGATTATGAAAATATTCACAGGAAATTCAAATCCACAATTTGCACAAGGAGTTTCTAAATATTTAGGGATTCCATTAGGACAAGTTGATTTGCGAAAATTTAGCGATGGCGAATTATATGTTGCTTTCGATGAAAATATTCGAAATGAAGAAGTATTTATTATACAATCTACAAATCCACCTGCTGAAAATATTTTAGAGTTATTATTAATGTTAGATGCAGCACGACGTGCATCTGCTAAGAAAGTGGTTGCAGTAATACCGTATTTTGGCTATGGTCGTCAAGATAGAAAAGACAAGCCAAGAGTTCCAATATCTTCACGATTATTAATTGATTTAATGTCTGTGGGTGGTGTTGATAGAATAATAACAATGGATTTACATTCTCCACAAATTCAAGGGTTTGCAAATGTCCCATTTGATCATCTTTATTCAAGCATTGCACTAATGGATAGATTAAAGCAGTTAAATTTAGATGAGGAGTCAGGATGTGTTTTAGCACCTGATGTTGGAAGTGCAAAAATGAGTCAGGCCTATGCAAAGCGTTTAAATGTTAGTTTTGCATTGATTGATAAAAGGAGACCGAAGGCGAATCAAACAAAAGTTGCAAATTTAGTGGGAGATTTGAATAAGAAGCATGTATTAATTATTGATGATATGATAGATACTGCAGGGACAATATGTAATGCTGCTGATACCGCAATAGAGAATGGTGCATTATCAGTATCTGCTGTTGCAACACATCCTGTATTATCAGGNCCTGCNATTGAAAGATTGCAAAANTCTGNCATTAGTAAAGTAATTATTTGTAANACNATTCATNTACCTGATGAAAAATTATTTGATAAATTAGAGATNGTTTCAGTATCTGAAGTATTTGGAGAAGCAATTAAAAGAGTAGTAGATGGAACTTCATTAAGTTCTATGTTTAAGGAGTAANCAAATATGTCTAGAGAATATAAATTAGAAATTGAAAANCGTTCAACAGATGCAAAATTAAAGCATTTAAGAAAAGATGGTATCATACCTGGTATTTACTATTCACATGATTCNAAGGAAAGCATTTTATTTCAAATGCAGTTGTCAGAATTGCGTAATGCAGTTAAATCAGGTGCTTCAATTTTTCAAGTAAGTGTTGGTGGGAAATTACAGAATGTACTATTTAAATCAGTCCAATATCATCCAGTAACTGAAGATGTTCAACATATAGATTTATATGGTGTAGATATGAAAGCTTCAATTAGCATTAAGGTACCATTGGTTATTGAAGGTGAATGTGTTGGAGTGAAAGAAGATGGTGGGGTTATAAGTATAGCATTGACTGAAATTGAGATATCGTGCTTACCATCTGATATTCCACAATCGATTATTGTAGATATTACTAATTTACATTTAGGCGATAGTCTTCAGGCAGAGAATTTGGAGTTAGATGAAGGTTTAGAATTAGTAACTAGTCCTGATGCAACGATTGCATCTGTGACACATGCTGCAGTTGAAACTGAACCTGAAGCAGATGAAGAATTAGATGATGTTTCAGAAGGTGGAGATGATGCTCCTGATGCATCAGATGATTCGGAAGATTCATCAGATAGCAGTGATGGTGAATAAATAATAATGATTTTAGTAGGATTAGGTAATCCAGGGGCGAAATATTCGTCAACTAAACATAATTTTGGTTATTGGGTTATTGATTCTATGATTGAAAAAAGTTCTTTGAAATTAAAAGCAGGAAAAGGTGATTATCTTCATGCAAAAGATGGTGAATCATTATTCGTTAAACCAACTTCATATATGAATAATAGTGGTTTAGCCATTAAACAGGTCCTTGATTATTATAAAGCACCTATTGAAGACTTAATCGTGATATATGATGATATTGATTTGCCATTAGGCACTATCCGATTTAAAGATAAGGGTGGGCCAGCAGGTCATAGAGGTATTGAAAATATTATTTATCAATTACGATCAGAATCATTTTTACGATTAAGATTGGGGATTGCAGTTGAAGGATTGCGAATGAGACCTTCAGAAAATTATGTTTTATCACCATTTCCGAAAGAATGTAATGAAGAAATAGATTTAGTAATAAATAAATCCATTGTTGGATTAGATTATTTACTAAATAATGACATAACAAAAACAATGAATAAATTTAATTAAGGGATTAACTGAAAATGGATACAATGTATTATGTAATAGGAGCTGGCATATTAGCTATGCTATTTGCTTTTTGGAAAACTAGTTGGATTACTAATCAAGACCAAGGTACACAAAGAATGGAAAAAATTGGTCAGAGTATTGCTGATGGTGCGATGGCATTTTTAAAAGCTGAGTATCGTGTGTTAAGTATTTTTGTTATTATTGTTGCAATACTATTAGCAGTTTTATCTAAAGGAACGAATGCATGGTTCGTTTCCGTATCATTTTTAGTTGGTGCATTAGCATCTGGTTTGGCTGGCTTTTTAGGTATGCGAGTTGCAACTAAAGCAAATAATAGAACTACTAATGCGGCTCAAGATGGTTTAGCAAAAGCATTAAATGTGGCATTCACAGGTGGTTCAGTAATGGGTCTTAGTGTTGTAGGGCTAGGTGTGCTAGGTGTAACTATTTTATTTATGTTATATACAAACATGGAATTATTTGGAGATACAAAAAGCCTTCTGGAGGCATTAACTGGTTTTGCAATGGGGGCATCATCGATAGCGTTGTTTGCTCGTGTTGGAGGTGGTATATATACTAAGGCTGCTGATGTTGGTGCTGATCTTGTTGGAAAAGTCGAGGCTGGTATCCCTGAGGATCACCCACTTAATCCTGCAACTATTGCTGATAATGTTGGAGATAATGTTGGAGATGTTGCGGGCATGGGAGCAGATTTATTTGAATCATATGTTGGTGCAATTTTAGGATCAATGGTTTTAGGTTGGGGTTTGCATGGAAGCGAGGCAGCAGTTTATTTGCCATTATACATTGCTGGATCAGGCATTTTGGTTTCTATTATCGGCACATTTATGGTTTCCGTTAAAGAAGGTGGAAATCCTCAAAAAGCATTAAATATTGGAGAGTTTGGATCTTCAGCTATCATGATAGGAGTTATGTATTATTTAATAACTACAGTGCTGCCAAGTGGTGTTGATATGACAGCAACAAATGGTGAAGTAATTACTTTTACAGCTCTTGGTATTTTTTATGCAACAGTAATTGGTTTGTTGGCTGGTTTAGGAATTGGGTTAATCACAGAACATTATACTGGTACAGGAACATCGCCAGTGCAGTCAGTTGCAGATCAATCTATTACAGGTTCAGCTACTAATATCATTGCAGGTTTAGGTGTTGGTATGCAGTCTACAGCAATTCCTACAGTGATTATTGCAGCAGCAATAATGGGTGCTTATCATTTTGCAGGTTTATATGGTATTGCAATGGCGGCACTTGGCATGCTTGCTAATACAGGTATTCAATTAGCGGTAGATGCATATGGACCAATATCTGATAATGCTGGTGGTATAGCTGAAATGGCAGAATTAGATCCTGAAGTTAGAGAAAGAACAGATAAGCTTGATGCAGTTGGAAATACGACAGCAGCAATTGGGAAAGGATTCGCGATTGGATCAGCTGCATTAACAACACTAGCCTTATTTGCATCTTTTAGAACAGTAGCAGGCATAGATTCAATTGATTTGACAGATCCAAAGGTGATGGCAGGATTATTTATTGGAGGAATGCTACCATTTTTATTTTCTTCAATGGCGATGGGAGCCGTTGGTCGTGCAGCCATGTCTATGATTGAAGAAGTGCGTCGACAATTTAGAGATATTCCTGAATTGAAAGCTGCATTAGAAGTAATGAATAANGGTGATGAATCATCATGGACTGATGAAGATAAATCAGTGTATGAAAAAGGTCTTGATAGTGCAGAACATGGTAAATGTGTTGAGATTTCTACTCAAGCAGCGATTAAAGAAATGATGTTACCAGGTTTACTTGCAGTTTTAACTCCAATTGTTATTGGAGCATTTTTTGGTCCAGAAGCGCTAGGTGGATTATTAGCAGGTGTTACAGTTTGTGGTGTGCTTATGGCTATTTTTCAATCCAATGCTGGTGGTGCATGGGATAATGCGAAAAAAATGATAGAGGAAGGAATTCAAATCAATGGTANAGAATATGGCAAAGGTTCTGATCCTCATAAAGCAGCAGTTGTTGGGGATACTGTTGGAGATCCATTTAAAGATACATCGGGTCCATCTTTAAATATATTAATTAAGCTAATGTCAGTGGTTTCATTAGTGATAGCACCAATTTTATTTGGTTAGTTAGAGAAACGGAGTTTAAATGAATTATTATGAAACATTATATATAATACACCCGGCATTAGATGCTGGTAGAATTAAAGAAATGGTTTTATCAGTTAATGAAGCATTAGAAAAAACTGGTGGAAGTGTGGCTGCAATTGATGTGTGGGGTAAAAAGAAATTAGCATATGAAATTGATAAACAAAAATATGGAACATATGTATTAGTGCAATTTACTGGAGATGGTTCAGGAAATGCTAATTTCAATGTTGAATTGGAACATAACCCTAATGTATTAGCATATTTAACAATCAAGATTGAAGAGCATAAAATAATAAAGAATGCTATTAGTTTAGATGAACAATTATCTGGGACAAATACTGGAGGTGATAAACAAGCAAAAGGAGGATCTTCAGATCAAGCAAGTACACCTAAAGAGTCTGAAACAATAAAAGCCGAAACTGTTGCTGAAGAAGTGGTGGAAGATAAAGATGATTCTACTGAAGNAGTGGTGGAAGATAAAGATGATTCTACTGAAGNANCCAGTGATACAGATAATGATTCTGATGGCAGTAAAGAAGCAAGTGCTAATGAAGCGAAAGATAAGGAGTAAATTTTATGTCATTTATAAATTCAAAAAAGATATGTCCATTTAAAGAAGATAGAGAATTAATTGAAAAAATTGATTATAAAGAATATAAATTTTTGAAAAAATTCACTACAGAGCAGGGAAAAATCATTCCAGCACATGTCACTGGTGTATCAGCAAGATATCAAAGAATGCTAAATAGAGAAATTAAAAAAGCTAGAAATATTGCATTGCTTCCATATGCAAATGATCCTAGAAAAAACTAATTGGAGTTATAATGAAAATAATATTAACTGAAAATCTTGAAAATCTTGGTAAGGTTGGTGATATTGTCACTGTTAAGACAGGCTATGCTCGTAACTACTTATTCCCAAAAGGTTATGCCCAACTTGCTACTGATAAAAATATTAAGAGTACTCAAAAATTAATTGAATTAAGAGAGAAAAAAGATGCTATTGCTAGATCTAATTTAGAAGCTTTAGCAAAAAGATTAGATAAACTTACTTTGAAATTTGAATTACAAGCTGGTGAGGATGATAAGCTATTTGGATCAGTTACATCAACAATGATAGCGGACGGCATAGAGAAAGAGGGCTATAAAGTTGATAAAAAGGAAATTCATTTAGAAGAGCCAATTAAACATGTTGGTAATCATTTTGTGGAAGTGCATTTAGCACATGAGTTATCTGCTAAAGTGAAAATTAAAGTTTCAGCAACTAAGTAAAATAATTCAATAATGTTCTATTCAATAATATAATAATTATATAAATTATTATATGTACGCTTATATAGCATTCCCAATTGCTAATTATCAGCAATTTATTTATAAAATTCCAGAACATTTAATTTCTACAATTAAAGAAGGTGTATGTGTTGAAGCATCNTTTCGTAATAAAAACACCTTTGGTTTTGTTGTTTCTATAGTATCTAAAACAACATTTAAAAATAANATCAAATCAATTGATAAGATTGCAAAGGATCATTGTCAGTTACCTAGTGCATTATGGAAAACTATTATTTGGATTGCAAATTATTACATTTGCCCAATAGGTATAGCATTAAAAACTGCCGTACCCTTATTATTTAAAAGTGATTATGTACCTAGAAAAAAAATATATTTAGCCATTACTAAACTAGGTAGAAGTGAACGATTGTTGTTGAAAAAAAAAGCTCCTAAACAATTTCACTTTCTTTCTTTGTTGGATAAGGCATCTATACCATGTGCTTTAGCTCAGTTGTCTCAAGAAATCACATCTGCATCTCAAATTTATAAAAAATTACTAGCTAAGGAATTCATATCTATAATACCTGAGGATCAAATAATATCTAGCCATTTAGTGAATGCTAGGAATATCACTCTAAATCAAGAGCAAACTGATATCTTTGACATTGTTATTCAATCAATGAAACAAAAAAAATATTCACCATATTTATTACATGGAATTACAGGTAGTGGTAAAACAGAAATTTATATTAAATTGGCNGCCGCAGCACTTCAGCAAGGTCAAACGATGTTAATGTTAGTTCCAGAGATTAGCTTAACACCTCAGCTATCACAGAAATTTATTGATACATTTGGTGAAAAAATTGGTTTATGGCATAGCAAATTAACAAAAGCAGAAAAATATCAGACTTGGCAGAATATCAATTCAGGTAAGTGTTCAATTATTATTGGTGCAAGGAGTGCAATATTTTCTCCAGTTATTAATTTAGGATTAATTATTATAGATGAAGAACATGATGCTTCATATAAGCAAGAGAGTTCTACATTTAAATATCATGCAAGGGATGTTGGCATGGTTCGAGCAAAATATTCTAATGCTACAATTGTATTAGGAAGTGCTACTCCATCTATTGAGTCATATTATAATGCAATTAATAGTAAATTTAAATTATTAGAGATTAAGTCTAGATATAATGATGCTGATTACCCTCAAGTAAATATTGTTGATATGAAAGAAGNTAAAAATAGATTTTCATATGATTTTAGCCATCAGTTGATAAATGCAATGAAAAAATGNATTCAAAACAATGAACAAATGATTATTTTGCATAACAGACGAGGGTTTTCAAATATTTGCAGATGTCAAGATTGTGGAGAAATTACTAGATGTGATCATTGCTCAATAAGTTTAACCTANCATTCAGATGCACAGCTAATTTGTCATTACTGCTCTAGATCATATCCCAAGCCTCAGCAATGTAGCAATTGTAATGGTTCAAATATTAGTTTAATTGGAACAGGTACTCAAAAAATCGAATTGGAAATAAATAAACTATTTCCAGATATCAACATTGCACGTATGGATTTTGATACAATGAAAAATTATAGTAATTATAAAAATATTTTAAGTGATTTTGAAAGTGGTGAATATGATATTTTATTAGGTACACAAATGGTATCCAAAGGTTTAGATTTTAGTGGTGTTACATTAGTAGGAGTTATTAATGGTGATACAAATTTATATATACCAGATTTCAGATCAGGAGAGCGCACTTTTCAATTATTATACCAAGTTTGTGGTCGAGCTGGTCGCAATCAAAAAAATAGTAAGGCTATAATACAGAGCTGGAATCCAGATAATGTTTTTATTAAATCAGCTGCAAAATTAAGTTTAGATAACTATTATCATATGACATTAAAAGAGCGGTCAGAGCTAAAATATCCCCCATATGCAAAATTGTTTAGAATTCTTATTACAGGAATAAACAAACAAGTAGTTGAATCATTAGCATCTAATATTAAAAAACAATTAGATGGTCAACCTGAAGGCATACAAATTTTAGGTCCATCAGTTGCACCAATAGAAAAAATAAAAAACAATTGGAGATTTCATTTATTAATTAAAGCAGATAAACATAAACTGTCTTTAGCCTATAATTATATTGCCAAAAAAATTGGATTTAAAACCTTTCATCATAAAGTAAAAGGACCCAAAGTTGAAATTGAAGTTGACCCTATCTCAATTCTGTAATATTATTCATATTTTATTTTTTTTATCTATTATTAATACAACAACATTAGATACAGCATTAGGTCAATGTGAGATTCACATTTTTAATAATGATCATCAAAGTAGTTTAATTGAAAAAACTATTATTGAATATGCAGAGGAAGTTGTTAGCAAATTTGGCAATATTAATCCGACATCATACAGTATTAATATCACAAGCAATATTAAAGAGTTCCAAAAAGAAACCTATGGTCGTGCACCAGAATGGAGCATTGCAATAACAATGAAAAAACCGAATAAAATTGTTATGCAGTCACCTTCAACAGCAAAAATTTCATTCAAAAAATTATTACAAGTTTTAGTTCATGAACTTAACCATATTTATTTAAATAATGTTTTGAATTCTTATTCATTTCCATCTTGGTTTAAAGAAGGAATGGCTGTTAGTGAGTCAGGTGAATTTTCTATTAATGATAGGATATTAATTTCATCTGCAAAATGGAAAAATGAATTAATAAGCATTAATCAATTAAATCGTTTTTCTAATATTAATAAATATAATTCCCATTTGGCTTATGCTGAATCTTATGCAATGTTTATTGCATTGCAACACTATTATGGGATTGATATTTATAAACAAATTATAACAGTAATGAACCAAGGCTATACATTTTGGGATGCATTAACTTATATAACTAATGAAGATGAGGATCTCATTAAAAATAATATTGAACAATTTTTATTAAAAAATTATAATTGGATGTTTTTATTAAATGCTTATAACTTGATATTTATATTTCTTCCTATAATTGTGATAGGAGGCTACTTTTATAAGAAATATAAAAATAGGAAACTTTTAAGGAAATGGGAGATTGAAGAATTATTAGAAGATTTGCATAGCAATGAAGAACCAAATTAAGTACATATTAATATTTTTTTGCGGATTAATTTTTGCACAAGGAAACTTTCAAATATTAACAATTCCTGCAAATACACGCATGCTATCATTATCTAATGCCGGCCATGCAACGAGCAGTTTGTCAAGCAGTACACATAATGTTGCTTCATTAAATACTGATAATCGGTTGAATATTAATTTGAATTCCCATATATACCCTGCTAGCATTTTATATTTCAATACTGAAGCAAGGATTCCTTTACAAAATTTCATTTGTTCATTTAATTATGCTAATCTCAATTATGGTGAATTTAAAGATGCTGAATCTAATTATTCATTTAATTCATCGGAATTTTTATTTAAAGGCACGATTAAAACAGAATTAGGAAAGAAAGTTTCTTTTGGGGCTTCATTTAATTATGCAATTAATAAAATTGCTAATCAATTTTCTCATGCGATGCTTTTATCATTAGGTATTCGCACACAGTTAAATAATCCTAAATTTGGTTTAGGGTTAGCAATTAATAATATTGGTAAAATTTTAGATAATACATATGGCATAAATGAAAATCTGCCTACCTCTTTTAATCTTTCCACATTTTATTGTCCTAAAAATTTCCCGGGATTTCTGTTATTAGATATTGTTCAATTTACAAATGTAGATAAAATTCAAATTCATTTGGGATTAGAAATTAAAATTGGTGATTATTTGTTAGTAAGATTTGGGAATAGCAATAATGCATTAGATTTATATGATGCAGATTCTAGTTATTTTCCTGGTTTATCAGGTGGTATTGGAATTATATCAAAAAAATGGAATATAGATGTAGGTTTTTTTAATTTAGAATCTGCAGGAATTGTATCTAGTTTGTCAATAATACATAAAATTTAATTTTTAAATCAATAATTCTTTTTTTTTAATATATCTATTAGCTTGTTAATGTTTTCTTCAGAATTATATCCATTTAATGATATTCGCATTAAAGTTTTATTTTCCCATCTCATAATTGGAATTTCGATTTTATAATCAGTTATAAAAATATTTTTTAATGTTATAAAATCTTCATTGTCAAGCTGAAAGCTATACATTTGTCCAAGCCATTTATCAGGTTCACAACCTACTAATGATTGGTTTTTAATGATTTGATGAATCTCATTTTTGAATTCAAGTATTCGCAATTTGCATTTTTTTGATACTTCTTCCCAATTATAATTTTCTCTAAACTGTATTGCATCTGGAATAGTCAAAAATGGGCTTACATCTCGTGTTCCCTGCCAATAGTGATGGATTTGAAATTCAGAATGCTCTATAGGATATTCAGAGTCATACCCCCAACTAATAACTAACGGGTCAATCTGACTTTGATATTTTTTATCTACATATAAAAATGAAACTCCTTTAGGACACAATAACCATTTATGACATGCTCCAACATATATATCAGGTTGCAGAGTATTGATGCTTAATGGAAAATGTCCTGGTATATGTGCACCATCTATTATGGTTAGAATATTATGTTTTTTGGCAAATTTACATATTTCATCTAGTGGAAAGTATAAGCCTGTAGCACTAGTCATATGACTTAAGAAAAAGATTTTTGTATTGGATGTCACACCAGCTAAAAAATTATCAGTAAATGTTTGTGCATCTTTTACTGGTAATTGGATAGTGGATTTGATATGTTTTGCACCTGTTTTTCTGCATATAAAATCCCAAGTTTTATCCATTGCTCCATATTCATGATTAGTAGATAATATCTCATCATTTTTATTTAATTGGATGCTCCTTACAATTTCATTTATTGCAGTTGTAGGGTTTTGAAAAAACACTAAATTTTCTGGATTACAATCAATAAAATCTGCTAAGCAATTTCTACTTTTAATCATTAAAGCTTGAGAATCAACATCTAAAAATTGAACTGGCTGTGTTTCTAACTGAGTTTGATATTTTTGTAATGATTCAAAAATCGGTTTAGGGCATGCTCCAAAGGAACCATGGTTTAAATATGTTATATTTTCATCTAACATAAATAAAGATTTTATATTTGGGTGCATTAGTATAATTATCCTTTTTGTTTAATTTTGATTTTTTTTAGCAATTTTTTAATTGGTGGGAAGTATTTTGATAATAAAATTAATCCTGGGATACCAAATATCCAACCTTGAAAAATTGGGAATAGGCCTCCTATTAAACCAATTAAGATGAGAATAATACCAGCTATTATTTTTATAATATCTTTAACCATTTAAGATGTAATTAATAATTCTTATATTAATTTAAATCTCTTTAATAAATTATATCTCATTATTATTGATTATTTTGAGGATTAATGTAATTAATTACAAAAATAAAATATTAGAATTAAAGAAACAAAAAAATGCTGTAATTCTTGCACATTATTATCAGGATCCTGATATACAGGACATTGCAGATTATATGGGTGATAGTTTAGCTTTAGCAAAATATGCACAAAAAACAAATGCTGATATAATTCTTTTTTGTGGAGTGCATTTCATGTGTGAAACTGCAAAAATACTTAACCCTGAAAAGATAGTTGTACTACCAGATTTAAATGCGGGATGTTCATTGGCTGATAGTGCTCCTCCATCTGAATTTAAAAAATGGATTGATAAATACCCTGATCATACAGTCATTAGTTATATTAATTGCTCAGCAGAGATTAAATCTATGTCTGATATTATATGTACCTCATCTAATGCAGAACAAATCATCAATAGTTTGCCTTTAGATGAAAAAATCATATTTGCACCAGATAAGTATTTAGGAGGGTATCTACAAAAAAAATTAAATAGAAAGCTGAAATTGTGGGATGGGGCATGCCAAGTGCATGTTATTTTTTCTGAAAAAGAATTGATTAAGCTATCTGTTAGGTATCCAGAGGCAAAGTTACTAGCTCATCCTGAGTGTGATGATAATATCTTAAAACATGCAGATCATATTGGTTCCACAACATCAATCATTAATTTTGCTAAAAATAACTCTTCTAAACAATTTATTATTGCTACGGAACCAGGTGTTATTCATCAAATGCAAAAACAAAATCCTACAAAAGAGTTTATACCGTTACCAAACAATGAAGGTTGTGCATGTAATGAATGTCCACATATGAGATTAAACACATTAGAAAAAATGTATCAAGCATTAGACACCTTAAATCCAGAAATAATTCTACCTGAAGAGTTACGATTAAAAGCATTAAAACCGTTGCAAAGGATGATGGACCTAAGTTGATTAATTATGCTCAATATAATACTTTAGAAGTAAATGAAATTGTAAAAAAAATAAATGATTTTATTGATGAAGATATTCCTAATGGGGATATGACAACAAATTTAACAGTTAATGATAATATTTCAATTGAAGCTGATATTGTGGCAATGGATGATATGATTTTTGCAGGTGAACAAATTATTCCGCACTGTTTTAATGCTAATATAGAAGTTTATAAAAATGATGGAGATAAGCTACGGCCTAATGATATAATTGGCACAATCAAAGGTGATGCAAAGTCAATACTATCTAGAGAAAGAGTAATGTTAAATATCATTCAACGGCTTAGCGGGATTGCTACTCATACAAAAAAATATGTTGATTTAGCTAATCCATTTAATGTAAAAATTTTAGATACAAGAAAGACTACACCTGGTATGCGCATGTTTGAAAAGTATGCGGTTAAATGTGGTGGTGGATATAACCATCGATTTAGCTTGTCTGATGGTATTTTAATCAAAGATAATCATATTGAATCAGCAGGTTCCATTGAAAATATTTTAGAAAACATTGATAAACAATATTGGATTGAATTAGAGGTGGATACTATAGATCAAATCAAACAAGCTCTTAGTTATAATATTAATGGTTTTTTATTAGATAATATGCATCGTGAAAAAATCATTGAATGTGTACAAGTGATTAGATCTCATCCAATGGGAGATAATATCTTTATTGAAGCCTCAGGGGGTATAAATTTAATGAATATAACTCCATACTTAGATACAGGAATTGATGGAATTTCAATTGGTGCACTTACTCATCAAATTAATAGCTGTGATATTAAATTAGAATTTAAATAAATGCAATCGTTACTAAATACAGATATTTTAATTATTGGTTCTGGTTTAGCTGGTGCTACTGCAGCAATTACTGCAGCTGAAGAGGGTAAAAAAGTAATGATTATTACTAAGACACATAATTTGAAAAGCGGGAATACCCCTTATGCACAAGGTGGTATTGTTTATACAAGTAACTCTGATAGTCCAGAAAAATTAAAGTTAGATATTATAAATGCTGGGCATGATGATTCTTGGGAGGAAGCTGTTGATAAAATTTCAAAAGATGGACCAAGATTAGTTAAAGAAATTTTGATAGATAAGTTAAATATTGATTTTACTAAAAAAGATAATAAAACAAGCTATGAATTAACATCTGAAGCCGCACATTCTGAAAAACGTATTCTATATTGTAAAGATAAGACGGGAGATTCAATTCAAGATAAAATCTTATCATACTTAAAATCCATAGAGAATATTACGATTCTCACTAATCATACAGCAATTGATCTACTTACTTTATCACATCATTCAAAGCAGAGTAAAGATATCTATAAAAAACCTGCATGTTTCGGCATTATGGTGTTAAATAATTTAACTAAAGAAGTATTTCCAATTTATGCAAATAGAACAATTCTATCTACTGGTGGTATTGGACAGCTATACTTGCATACTACTAATTCACCAGAATCTCATGGAGATGGCATAGCTATGGCATGGAGAGCAGGTGCACGTTGTTTTAATTTACACTATATTCAATTTCATCCAACAGCTTTGTACCATGGGTCTGAACGATTTTTAATTTCAGAAGCAGTTAGAGGTGAAGGAGGAGTCTTAGTTGATAATGAGGGTAATGATTTTATGTCTCCTATTCATAAGGATGGATCGCTTGCTCCAAGGGATATTGTTGCAAGGGGAATACATCAAACTATGCTATCTAAAAATCATCCATGTGTTTATTTAGATATAACTCATAAAGATCAAGATTGGCTACAAAATAGATTTCCTAATATTTATCAATATTGTATTAATAAAAATATTGATATTGCTAATGAGCCAATTCCTGTAGTTCCTGCTGCTCATTATTCGTGTGGTGGTATTGGTGTAAACCTTCAAGGACATACATCGCTAAAGAGATTATATGCTATTGGAGAGGTTGCATGTACTGGAGTACATGGTGCAAATAGACTAGCTAGCACCTCTCTACTTGAATCTCTAGTTTGGGGATATAATGCAGGCAAGGATGCAAGTATTATTCAAGATGGAGATGATTATTTTCCGAAAATTAATCCATGGATAATTGAAAAAGATGTTATAGATCCTGCTCTTATTGCACAAGATTGGTTAAGTATTAAGCATACTATGTGGAACTATGTTGGTTTAGTAAGAACTCGTCAGCGATTATTAAGAGCACAAACCATTTTAAAAAACTTACAAAATGATATTGAATTGTTTTATCAAAGAGTTCAATTAACACCAGAAGTGATTAGCTTACGTAATGGAATACAGACTGCAAATGCCATTGTATCTTCAGCAATAGAGGCAAAACATAGTAAGGGCACTCACTATATTAAGAATTCGGAATAATTTTATTCATAGATATTATCAATCAATCGTGTTTTTCTAATATATATTGCAATAAAGATAACAAAACGATTATTTATTCTATTATCAAACTCTTTTAAAGTATCATAATCAACAATTGTTAAATAATCAATTGTAATAATTGGTTCAGACGATAGTTTATTGATGAGCTTATTATATATTTCCCCCAATTTTTTTTCGCCTGATTTAATCAATTTTAACCCGTATTGTAATGTTTCAAAAACAATCTTTGCTTTATTTCTTTCATCTTTAGTTAAATATTCATTTCTTGAGCTCATTGCTAAACCATTCTGTTCTCTTATAGTTTTGCATGGGATTATATTTATATCATATTTTAGTTCTCTTACCATTTCTGATATTATTCGAAGTTGTTGAAAATCCTTATCTCCAAAGAATGCATGAGTTGGTTTAACAATGTTAAACAAACGTGCTACTACTTCACAAACACCTTTGAAAAAAATAGGTCTACTTATTCCCTCTAATACATGGAATAAATCACTTTTAAATTGAATGTTTTTATAGGATTCTGGGTATAATTCTTGAGATTCAGGCAAAAAAATCACTTCGATATTTAAAGATGATAATTTTTCTAGATCACTATTAATTGTTCGAGGGTAATTATCAAAATCTTCGTTTGGAGCAAATTGATTTGGATTAACAAAAATACTGACAATTGTGTGCTCACAACTCTTATTTGATTCTTGAATTAATGATAAATGCCCATCATGTAATGCACCCATTGTTGGAACAAATCCAATTGAGCCAAATAAAGAATCCCTCAATTGGTTTAATTCAACAATTGTTTTAACAATTTTCACTATATTTTTTTAATCACTGATTTATCTATTGATGTATAATGTTCTTTTAATGGGAATTGGCCTGATTCCACTTCTTTTTTATATGTGCTAATTGCACTTCGCATAGTTTCTGCTACCTGTGCATATTGCTTGGCATGTTTTGGGACAAATGTATCAAATAATCCAAGTATATCGTGAAATACTTGAATTTGTCCATCGCAGTGAGGCCCAGCACCTATACCAATAGTAGGGATTGAAATTGATTTGGTAATCTTCTTTGCAAGCTCCGATGGAATGCCTTCTAAAACTAATGCAAATGCTCCAGCCTTTTCTACTGCTATTGCATCAGATACAATGTGTTTAGCCGCTTCTTTAGTTTTACCTTGTATTGAGTATCCTGACATTTGATGAAATGATTGAGGGGTCAAACCAATATGTCCAACAACAGGAATACCAATATTAACGATAGCTGCAATGGTATCAACTATTTCGATGCCCCCTTCTAGCTTAACAGCTCCAGCTCCTCCAGATTTAATTAATATTCCAGCATTATCGAGTGCCTTTTCAATTGATGATTGATATGACATAAATGGCATATCAGCAACCACTAATGCATTTTTTGTTCCTTTGACAACAGAAGAAACTACAAACAACATTTCATCCATGGTAATTGGAATTGTGGTATCATATCCATAAATAACCATGGAGGCACTATCGCCAACTAATATTAATGGGATACCTATTGAATCTACTATTTTTCCAGAAGTATAATCATATGCAGTCAATGTAGCAAATTTCTTTTTATCTAATTTGAATTTTTGAATGGTTTTAATTGAATTTTGAGGCATTTATAGACTTAATTCATTGCTTTCAATTGATAGAATTTCATTATTTGAATTGACATGGACTATTGAAGGTTCATGATTTTTTACTTGATCTGAATTAATTTGGCAGTAAGATACGATGATAATTAAATCATTAACATTTACATGATGTGCTGCTGCACCATTAATTTTAATACACCCGGAACCTCGAGTACCTTTAATTACATATGTGCTGAGCCTATTCCCATTTGTTATATTTAATACATGTACTTTTTCATATTCATGTAGCTTTGCAGCTTCCATCAGGTCTTCATCAATGGTGATTGAACCAATGTAATGTAAGTCTGCTTCTGTTACAGTTGCTCTATGGATTTTTGATTTAAGTAAGTTTAAAATCAATGATATTTTTCTCCCTTTGCCTAGTAGGATAATTTAATTTGATGATGGATTTAAAGCAACAATCAAAGATTAAATGAATAATTAATTGTCGATATATACTATATATTGTATATTCTGAAATTATGACACAATTTATAAACAGAAAACATTTTTTTATTGAACTTTTTATTAATATTTTTCGGGGCTGTATATAGGTTTAATGTGGTTTATAACACATAAAAGGGTATTGCGTTATGATAAAACATAAGATAATTTTAATTTTTACAATAATTCTTACTATTATGAATTTGCAATCTTGTGGTGGTTCTTCTCAATCAGAGTCCCCGTCTCCAGATAATGAAGTTATAGTAGAGAATAATGATTTAGAAATCCAAGCTGAATCAAATAACATGAATGATGGAAAAATATTAGCAAATGAATCAGCATATCAAGATGGGGATATGCATATGAATGAATTAAATCTGCAAATTCAAAAATTGCAATCAGAATTAGATCATTATAAATCTAATTTGCGTGAATTGAGTGCTAAATCACAAGTATGGGGGAACCCCTTCACTGTTTATAACAAAGAAATTATTTTAACTAATGGTACAACTGTATTTGGTAAAATTGTATATCAAGATAGAGATGTGGTAAAGGTTGAAACATTAATTGGGAAGTTGATTATAGATCGTTCTGATATAGTTAGGGTAGTTGAAAATATTATTGATGAAGAAACTAAAGAAGAAACCCAAATGAGTATTTCTCCAGATCAAATTGAGATAGTTGAAGTTCAAGATAATGATGATGAATCGGGAATAAATATTATTGAGAGAAGAAAAGAAAATCAAACAGCATCATTAGTCCTTATTGGCGATATTCAAGAAAATAAAGATAAATCAGGTAACACTGTATTGCGTGGAGAAATTAAAAATATAGGTACACAACGAGCTGACTTTGCTAAAGTTAATATAACATTTAGAAAAAATTGGCATGGCGATGTTGAAACATTAACTGCTTTTGCACGAGGTTCTTATTATACATTTAAAACAGGGGTGTCTTCAGATTCAAGTATCTTGCCTGGAGCGGTGGCTGAATTTGAATTATTAGTTCCTAAGTCATTAGGCTCATTTATAGGATATTCATACACTATTGATTGGGAACAATATGAATAAAAGTATTTTCATAATATTATTAATTGCTTTAATGAATATTTTATTTGCAGAGGATCAAATATTATGGGATTTAGGTATAGTAATTAAAAAAGATCATACCAACACAAGTGATGTTATTAAACCATTAATATCTAATACACAAATAAAACCATCATATGTAGAATCCATGAAACAATTAAATTTATTTGATATTAGCAGTCTTGCTATTCCATCAAATCATATTATTAATCTCTTATATTGGAATAAGCAATATTTAAAATTAACAGAGTATGTAAATGACACTTGGGATATAGAATCTATTAGCGATATTGATAGAATTATATATGCAGATGCATTATATCAACTTGGACAATATAATCAAGCTATTGACAATCTCAATTTATTATCTGAATCATATCCAAAAGATGAAAAATATTTCATGCTTGCATTATATAATAAAAAGGTTGGAAATAAAAAAGATATGGTTGCTTTATTAAAAAACATTATTGAAGAACACCCTGATAGCGATTATATAAATCTAGCTAAATTGCAAATTCAAGGACTTAAATAATTTCTCAACAATTAAAAATATTAATTTCATTTTTATTGATTCTTTGCATATATAGTGATACAGTTTTCGCAAACTCTAGAGTTTCTTTTTCAAGACCAGGCAATATGATGAGAACCCCTAACTATGCATACAGTCATGATAATCCTTATTTCTTTTCATTAAGTGTTTCCTCTGAGATTATTAATTTCAATAATGACTATCAAACGAATTACGGCAAAAGTAGTAATGCAGCTGCTTTTAAAATGCAAACAGAATCAGGCTACACATTTGGATTGACGGCAGGTAATATAATGGATCCTATCAATATGGGGGAAATAGGTTTTCATTTTCAAAAATCTATTTTTAAACATGGAGATGTTTCTCTGTCTGCAGGAATTCAAGATATTTTATATAAAGCCGATGGTAATGAAAAGCAAATTGATATTGATGATATGTCTATTTTTGCAGTTCTAACAAGTCGTAAAACATTTGATAATTATAGATTATCTATTAATGTTGGTGGTGGAACTGGAAAGGTTAAATATGATCCTCATATTACTAGTACTAATGATATTGGCACTGGATTGTTTTTAGGATTTAATTTAAATACTCCATTTTTATCACGTAATGGAGGTATGGACCTAATTGTTGAATATGATGGAACCGGAATTAATATGGGTACTATAATTCCTTTTACTAATGATTATAGCATGTCTATTGGAATGACACATATCAATAGTTTAGGAGAATTTGGTAGCGAATCAAAAGTAGGTGCGGATTATCAATCTTTGCAACCAGATGCACCAGCATTTAGTCTCGGCTTAACAATGAATATTCCAAATGCTCCTGAAGCAAGCTTGCTAGATGCTTCAGGATATCCAAATGATATTACACAACGCGAATTGGAACTATTAAATAAAATTCAGATGTTAGAAGATTCGCTTAACTTAATGAATAATGAAAATACTTTATTGTCTGATAATAATTTATTATTAAAGCACAAAGTAGCTATTTTTATGGATTCTACTCGTGTTTTTTCTTTAAAAGAACAGGCTAGTCATGCAATTAATAATAGAGTGGCAAGGCATTTAACAAGATGTTTACGGCATTTCTACCAAGAAGAATATAGAGATGCACTAACCGAAATAGATAAAGCAATTGATTTAAATCCTAACATTGCACTTGCATATGCACGAAGAGGCTCTATATATTACAAATTAGGTGACATGCAACGTGCAACTATGAATTGGAATATTGCATTAAAATTAGATCCTGAATTTGAAGAAATTCAAGAGTTGCTTCTAGCATCGAAAGAAGAAAGATTACAATCAGCAGAATTAAAGGATTAGGGGAGTTAATATGAATTTAGCAACAATTATAGGTTTTATTTTTGGTATTGCATTAATGAGTTGGGCATCATATGATGCAGCTGCAACTGCAGGTATACCCCTTATGAAACTATGGTCATTTGTAAGTTTACTAATTGTGGTTGGTGGTGCATTAGCTGCAACTGCAATTGCATTTAAGCTATCAGAGGTTTTATCAATTTTTAAAAATCTAAAGAGATTAATATCAGATAATCCATATTCTCTTTCAGATATTGTTAAGGATTTCATTGCATTAGCAGAATCGCATAAAAAAGGAGAACTGCAGAAGACATTAGAAAGTCCTCCCGAATCAATGGGGTTCAGATTAAAAACTTCTCAAATTGGCTGTGAATATGTTGCAGGTGGTTATAAAAAAGATGTTATAGTAGATATTTTAGAAAACATGGAAGAAAATAGAGCAATTAGAGAAGAACGACAAGCAAAAGTGATGAAAACAATGGGTGAATATACTCCTGCATTTGGAATGATTGGTACTTTAATTGGACTTGTACTAATGCTTGCTGGTATGGGTGTAGAATCTACAGATGGATCGGACCCAACTGCAAAGTTAGGAGCATCGATGGCAGTAGCATTGATTACAACATTGTATGGATCAATTTTTGCAAATTTCATATTCTTACCTTTTGCAGCAAAACTTGAAGGTATTAGTGAAAATAAAGAGGTTGAAAGTGCATTGATTTTAGAAGGGGTCAAGCTATTATATGATAAAACTCACCCTATATTAATGCGAGATAAATTAAATGCATTCTTAGAAAGTAAAGATAGAATTTTAGACGAAGAGTAAGCTGATGAGTAAAAAACAAAAAAAAGGTGGTGATGGTGGAGGATTACCTGGTTGGTTTGCAACATTTTCAGATATGATGACCCTGTTGTTTGCTTTCTTCGTATTATTATTTTCATTATCAACAATTGATCCAGTAAAAGTTGCGGCATTTTCCGAGGGTAAAAAGGGAGGAGATACAACACCAGACCCTACGGCAAAGGAAAAATTAGACTTAGCTGAGATTAAGGATGAATTTCAAAAAATGATTGAAGAATTAGGAATGGACTCAACTGCTACAGTATCTCAAGATCCAAGAGGAATAGCATTGGAAATTGATGGAGATATTTGTTTTGAAAGTTCACAGGTTGAAATTAAACCACAGTTATACTCAGTGCTAGATAGAGCAATTGAAGATATATTAACAGCTGAAAATGATATAAGGCCTATTATCGTTGAGGGGCATACTGACTCTGACCAAATGCGTGGTAAAATGGCAAAGATATATCCCACTAATTGGGAATTGTCATCTGGGCGAGCTGCAGAAGTTGTTAAATATTTAATTTCAAAAGGTGTAAATTCTACACGATTAAGTCCAACGGGTTATGCTGACAGATGGCCCTTTGGTATAACATGGACACAAAAGCGAAGTGGAGATATCAATCAAGAATTAATTGATGCCATGAATGCAACAAAAGATTTAAAAAGAAAAAATAGACGAATAAAAATTATAATAGGACCTAATTATTAAATAACTGAGCTTGGGAGCGGTAATAATGAATATAAAAAAATATATAATGAATATTTCTTTAATGGTGATTGTTTCTATTCTGTTTACACAGAACTTAGATTTATTTACTCAGAAAATAACATTAGAAAATTCTTTAAGAGATAAAATCTATTCAGAACTTGAAAGAGTATTAAATAAAAATAAAAATCGTTTTGTTGTTGTTGTTAATCTTGAGTTAGGTAAATATGGAGATTTGATATCACAAAATAAAAATGATAATAAAGGTAATCAAAATTCACGTGGTATGGAATATTTGCCAGGAGTACCATTGTCAGGTTCTAAAGGAATCTCTAAAAATAATTCAACTCAAAGACGAATTGGAGCTAATGATTATATTATTAGTGAAATAGATATTTCAATATATATAGAACAATCCTTGGCCACTGGCTCAAATGAAAAAATGATTGAGTCATTAGTTAAGGGTATTATCCCGCAAACCTCTAATTGTGATGATTGTATTACTATTGAGACTATGAATTTTCAGACTCAAAATAGTGAAGATACAGAATTACAAAAATTACGCAAAGAGTTAGAGGCATTTAAAGAATCTGAACGTAAAAGACAATTAACAGAGCTCAATGTTCAATTGGCAGACTTGCAAGCTCGACTAGAAGATTCAGAAAATGAAAGAATGACATGGGAAGACTATGAACGACGAAGAGACTCAATTAAAGTTGCGCATTGGGAAGAAGCTAAAGCCCAAGAGGAAATTGTATTAAAAGAACAGCTCCAAACTGTTCAAAACAAATTAGATACCGCTATTAATCAAAGAATTGAATCTGAAACACAAACAAAAAATGATTTGATTGATATTATTGGTGGACGTTCAAATGATCCTCTTTCTATGCAAGGTAGACGTAGTGGAGGCACTTCTCCATTTATTTATCTTGCTATATTTTTAATTATTATTATTGTAATCGCATTTTTGTTTATATTGATTAATAAAAAATCTGTAGTATATTTGAAGCCAAAGGGTGACAGTCCAAATAATGATAATGCCTCATCACCTACTCCAGCAGATAATAATAATGACACTGCAGCAACACAAAATCAAAATGCGAATGAAAACTCTTCTAATCTGCATCAACCTACTAATACAACGGCAATGATAGATGATAGTGTGGTGCAATCAGAATTAAAAGCTCTACGACAGTCTTCAATTGCAATGTCTGCTAGTCAAAAAGAGGGTGCTACTCAAATAGTTAAAGATTGGATTGATGATGGTATGCCTGCTGACAGTTCTGAAGAGAATGATAAGAATGAAGGAGGAGAATAATGGTTAATTTAGATAACTATTCAGGGTTTGATAAAGCAGCTATTTTATTGCAAATATTAGGCGAACAATTAGCAATGCCATTATTTAATTCAATTAGCGAATCAGATATGTTAAAATTGAGAGTTAGGTCTAGAGAGCTACAAAACACTCCAACTGCAGTAAAAAAATTAATCATGGAAGAATACTATTTCAAAATGATGTCTAATCAATATCGCAATAAGCCTGAACCAGATGATGTATTTAAATTCATTCGTGATTTAAATGATGAACAAATTTTTTATTTATTATCAAAAGAAGAGGTGAAAATTATTGCATTGGCCATTGAACAATTAAGTCCTGAAAGACAGATGAAATTTTTAGGTCGATTAGATGTTGCATTAAAAAATAAAGTTATTATCCAAATTGGGAATTTAAATGATATTCCATTAGAGGCAGTTGTTGACATTGCTAAAGAATTAGAAAACAAATCAGCTTTTATACCTGGCCCAAAAGAATTTTCTAGAGGTGGAGGAAAAAGCATGGCTACAATTTTAAGCAATTTACCCGAGAGTGAAAGTAAACAGCATTTAGAACAAATACAAACAGATGACCCTGAGTTATATTCAGAGATTAAAAAGCATTATATTTCTTTTGATGATTTAATTAGTTCTCTGCCTGAAGGCATAGCATCTGAATTTTGGTCTAATCCTGATTTAGATGTTGATTTAATGGCAAAGGCATTAAAGGGGTATGAAAAAGAAACTGTAGATAAAGTGATAGAATTTTTACCACAAAAGAAGCAAGCGATGTTCTCTCCCATTGAAACTCCAGTAGCTAAAAGAGAGGTAGAGTCAGCGCGATCAAGCATACTTAATATTGCGAAAGACAAAGTGAGTTCTGGAGAATGGAACTTAGAAGATATATTAGGTGAAGGTGAATTTATAGAATAGTATTGCTATAACATTGGTTAATAGAATGAAAAAAGCCTCTTAGAAAAGAGGCTTTTTAATATACTGAAAAATTATTTTTACTTAGCCTAATATCAGATTGACTAATAATACTACATCTAAGATATTAAATGCTTCATCGCCATTGACATCACCACAATCTGCTTCATCACCACCTAATATCAGATTNACTAATAATACTACATCAAGGATATTCAATGCTTCATCACCATTAACATCACCAACCAATGCACAACNGCCACCNCCTGACCCTATAGTAATATCTAAGTATTCTACATCATTGGGATTATAAGCNCCATCAGCAAAAGCAAATTTNGCTGCATACTCACCATCAGCAATTTCTGAATCTCCAATATAAGCAGAAAAAACAACTCCATCTTCATATGTATGTGAATCTGGAATAGGGACTTCATTTATAAAACAATTAGANCCGTCTGGATTGCATATTTGAAAAGATTTAAACCAAGGCAAATTACCATCAATATCTGTGTAGGTTGCATACATCATCATATCATCTTCATTAAACGACATGTCNGACAATTCAAAAGCATTATTTCCTGTTTGATTAGACGACTCCATAATAAATAAACCNGGAGAGGTNTCATCTAATACATNAGCAGCTACATCTAANCCATNTAATGATGCTGACACAGTAACACCAACACCNACAAAACCATATATAGAATTTGGCCAAGCTCCCCAATCTGCATCATTTGTGATATATGACATTAATGTTGTAGCTTGCATAAAATTACCTGAAGTATTATAATTAATATCTTCTGTTAGTGCTTCAAANCCACCAATTTCACCTGTAGTTAAGTCGCCAGAAATTTTATATAATGCAGGATATAATTGGCCAAATCCACCATTACCATAGCCAATTGCATATGCTATTGGTNTTTCTGAATCAGGGTTNACAATNCCTACNCCATATAGNTACCAAGGACCAAAAAAACCACCATCTTCATCACAGCATCCACCAGCAATTTCCATTGATACATATGCTCTTTCAGCACCATTTCCGGTTCCATCATCATTTAAAACACCATCATCATAATAACTTCCTTTAACATTTAATATATCTTGGTTTGATGAGGCATCTCCAGCAGGATCATTAGACAATACACCATATAAGTTTTGATTTAATGGAAAAGTTTGATTTGCATTATGAGGAGCACCAGATATAATCATTGTTCCATAATCAAACCCAAGAGCTTCAGAATTAACTTCACCTGCCAAATACCAATCTACAGATGAATTTAAGCTTGGTGTTTCTGCNCCCCATGTACTCTCATAACCTGGTCCAACTACGGCTGGGTCTAATGGATTAGCAGGAAGACTAGTCCAGNTATTTTGTCCATCCCAAGATACAAAAATAGAAGCGGAAGGATTTCCTGCTAACAATGTATCTGACACATCTGCATGAACAGTAAATGTAGATGCTTCTGGNGAAGTTGAGCATACATTTTCAAGATATTCCTGTCTTTCATTAAATACACCTTGATTATAAGCNGCTTTTGCTTCCATNGCNTCTGTCCANATNTGNTGCATCATTTCATGCATTGCTTGACTTCCGAGCTCTCTTTTTTCGGCTTCAGACAAATTAGTGTTTGAAAAACCATAAGAGCATAAAATTGTTATATATAATAATACTTTTTTCATAATCATCCTTTATTACTTAGTGCAAAGTTATAAAATATTTTACTTTTTTCAAGAAAAAATATCAAATCGTTAATAATTGTTACATTTATAGATTTTTAATCTCAAATTGCCGACTGTGCTGCTGCTAATTTGGCAATTGGTATTCTAAATGGGGAGCAACTTACATAGTCTAAATTAATTTGATCAAAAAATTTCACAGATTTAGAATCTCCACCATGTTCTCCACAAATGCCAATTTTAATTTTAGGATTAACAGTTCGTCCCTTTTTAATTGCTATTTTTAATAGCTCTCCAACCCCATTAATATCAATAGTTTGAAAGGGATCATCAGTTAAAATATTTTTTTCTAAGTAACTAGGAATAAAGCTGCCTATATCATCTCTTGAAAAACCAAATGTTGTTTGTGTTAAATCATTTGTCCCAAATGAGAAAAAATCAGCTTCTTTTGCAATCATATCTGCATTAATGCATGCTCGAGGGAGTTCAATCATTGTACCAATTAAATAATTGATATTAATTTTATTTTTTTTCTCAATTTGCTTTGCTTTTTTTATAATAACCTTTTTTTGATCTGCTAATTCATTTTCTGTACCTACTAATGGGACCATAATCTCTGGAATTGGATTAAATCCTTCTTTAATCAAGTCACTGCAAGCTTCAAAAATTGCCTGGGCTTGCATTATNGTTATTTCAGGATACACTATCCCTAAACGACATCCTCTATGCCCAAGCATTGGGTTGAGCTCATGTAAAGCATCTATTCTATCATAAATAGTCTTAGATGTAATGCCCATTTCACTAGCTAAGTGTAAAATTTGTTCTTCTGTTTGCGGTAAAAATTCATGCAATGGAGGATCTAGTAAACGGATTGTTACAGGCAATCCGCTCATTACTTTTAATAAATTATAGAAGTCCTTCTTTTGATATGGCAACAACTTCATTAATGCTTGTTTTCTATATTTTGCATTTTTTGATAAAATCATTTCCCTCATTGCACTAATTCTATCAGGATCAAAGAACATATGTTCGGTTCGACACAACCCAATACCTTCACATTGAAAGTCTAATGCCTGTTGTGCATCTTCAGGAGTATCAACATTGGTTCGTATTTTAATAGTTCGATGTTTATCACATAATTTCATAAAATCTGAAAATATTTTATTTTTTTTCAAATTAGGATTAATTAAATTAATTTTNCCTTGATAAATATTTCCTGTTGATCCATTAAGCGATATCCAATCTCCTTCTTTCAATATTGTTCCATTAATATTTACCGATTTATTTTCTACATCGATGATAATCCTAGAACAGCCTACAATACAACACTTTCCCCATCCACGCGCAACTAAGGCTGCATGAGAAGTCATTCCTCCTTTTGCTGTTAAGATCCCTTGTGAAGCATGCATNCCATGAATATCTTCAGGNGATGTTTCATTGCGAATTAATATNACTGGATNTCCNTGNNTATTTAAGATTTCAGCANTATCAGCATCCAAGACAATTTGTCCGCATGCTCCACCTGGTCCTGCAGGCAACCCAGATGCTAGTATAGAATTATTTTCCTCATCTTTTGGATTAATCATAGGGTGCATGATTTCTTCTAAATTTTCGGTACTTACTCTATTAATAGCCTCTGATTCAGATATGAGTTTTTTGTTTAACATATCCATACTTATTTTTAAGGCTGCATGTCCATTTCGCTTACCCTTACGTGTTTGTAACATCCATAGATTATTGTTTTGGAAGGTGAATTCAATATCTTGCATGTCTCCAAAATGATTTTCCAAAATATTTTTGATTTTAATAAGCTTAGAATAGACTTTAGGAAATTTTAATTCTAAGCTTGGCAAGCTTGAGGACTCTTTATTCTTGCTATGGTCATTAATAGGATTNGGGGTCCGAATTCCAGCTACTACATCTTCTCCCTGTGCATTAATTAGCCATTCTCCATAAAACTTATTAACACCTGTTGATGGGTTCCGTGTAAATGCAACTCCTGTTCCTGATTTATTGCCTAAATTACCAAAAACCATAGCTTGAACATTAACAGCTGTTCCCCAATGATTTGGAATATTTTCAATTTTTCGATAGTGTATTGCTCGTTTGCCATTCCACGATTTGAATACGGCTTCTATTGCACCCCAAAGTTGTTTTTCAGGATCATCTGGAAATGTTTTTCCTAATTTTAGCTTGATTTTCTTTTTAAATAATGAACATATTTTTTTTAATTGTTTTACTGAAAGTTCTGAATCATCTTTTATATGATGTTTGGTTTTAATATCTTCCAAAATAAGTTCTAGTTCTTGCCGGATAGACAAGTCTCCACGTTTAATTATAATCCCCTCCGATTTTTCCATCACCACATCTGCATACATCATAATCAATCTTCTATAAGCATCATATACAAATCGTTCATCTTTAAATAATTTAGTTAAACCAGGGATTGTTTTACTTGTAAGTCCAACATTAAGAACGGTTTCCATCATCCCTGGCATAGACTGTCGTGCTCCTGATCTAATAGATAGCAATAATGGTGATTGCAGTCCCCCAAATTGATATTTCATCGTTTTTTCTATTTTAATAATAGCTTCATTAACATCTTTAATAAGTTGTGGTGGAATTTGTTTTTTCTTAAGATAATATATACAGCATTCTGTTGTAATTGTAAAACCTGGTGGCACAGGCAATCCTATATTTGTCATTTCTGCAAGATTAGCACCTTTGCCCCCTAATAATTTACTATCAGAGGATTGTCCATCTGCTTTTCCTGCTCCAAAGAAATATACTTGCTTCATAATGACACCTAATAATCTTAATTGGGAAAGTTATAAATTACAAAATTGATTACTGTTTTTTAAATAATTTTTAATATTAAATAAACCAAATCAATTAAATTATAGATATGTTAAAATCAAATATCGGAGGAATTCATGGAAATTATAAATATGAGAACAGGCAGTTGGGGTAAGTTGGTTGCATTTTTTGATGTTAAAACTGATGAAGGATTTATTATAAAAGGATTTAAGTTATTTAATGGCATTAATGGTTTATTTGCAGGTATGCCCAGTGAAAAGCGACAGGATGAGAATGGAGAAGATAAATATTTTGACACCATTTGGTTGACTGATGAAACTCGTGAAAGCATGAGAGAAAAATTAAATACAATGGCTAGTGATCATTATAATAAAAATAGTAATATGGATATGCCACAGGCAGCTCCAACTCCTGCATCAAGTACTGAACAAGGAATTCCTCAGACTAAAGAAAGTGACACCAAAGTAGCAGAGGCTCCTTTTTCAGATGATGATTTACCCTTCTAGGCTTCATGTGTATTTTTCTATCAATAGGATTTNTTTGGGGGGGGTATTGGTTCTATGTTCTACTATTTTTGTTTGATTAAATTTAGTACAATAGCAATAAATGATTTTAATGGAAGTTTTTAAGGTTTTATAATATATGTCAAATAGTCATTCATTTTTAAATTCATCATTAGGAAAAAAAATCCAAGTTGCCTTTTCTGGTATTGCTTTATGTATATTTCTTTTATTCCATTTATTAAATAATTTAACACTATTCGTTGGCCCAGATATTTTCAATACAATGGTTCAAAGTTTAGAAACGATAAAACCATTGATAAGAATAATGGAATTGGGATTGCTAATGATTTTGTTGTTGCATGTTTTTAATGCGATATATTTAACTATTAGTAATAATAAAGCTTCTTCTAATAAATATGATGTGAGTATTACTCAAACTAGTACTTTAAATTCAAGAACGATGATAGTCTCTGGTACGATTATACTTTTATTTTTTATAGTTCATTTAAGATATTTTTGGTATACATACCAAATACATGATTTTATTGGAGATGAAACCTATTATGATGTTATTATGAGAAATCAAATTGGTTACTTGGGCCATCTGCCAACAGCGATATTCTATATTATAGCAATTTTATTAATTGCATCTCATTTAAAACATGGCTTTAAATCGGCCCTTCAAACATTTGGAGTTTTAGAAAATTCAAAATGGGGTATGTTATATAAAATATCTATAGTGTTTTGGGCTATTATTCCAGCACTTTTTATTTTAATCATAATATCAATACAGTTAAATTTTATAAGTTGAATGAATAATTAGAAAAGTTAATGATGAAATTAAATTCAAATATCCCCAATGGAATCCTATCAGAAAAATGGTCAAAACATAAATTTGATTTAGACTTAGTGAACCCTGCAAATAAACGAAAGTATACTGTTATTGTTGTTGGAACAGGTTTAGCAGGAGCTTCAGCAGCAGCCACATTAGCAGAATTAGGATATAATGTATTAGCTTTTTCTTATCATGAATCTCCTAGGCGGGCTCATAGCATTGCTGCACAGGGAGGTATTAATGCCGCTAAAAATTACCAAAACGATGGAGATAGTATTCATAGATTATTTTATGATACTATTAAGGGTGGTGATTATAGGTCACGTGAAGCTAATGTGTACAGATTGGCTGAGTTAAGTGGTAATATTATTGATCAATGTGCTGCACAAGGTGTTCCTTTTGCAAGAGAATATGGTGGACATCTTGCAAATAGATCGTTTGGCGGTGCACAGGTTTCAAGAACATTTTATGCTCGCGGACAAACTGGACAACAGTTATTATTAGGTGCGTATTCTGCATTAATTAGGCAAATGAACTTAAAAAAAGTAAAATTTTTTCCTAGACATGATATGCTTGATATAGTCACTATTGATGGTCATGCAAAGGGTATTATAACACGTGACTTGGTTTCGGGAGAAATAAAATCATTTTCAGGAGATAGTGTTGTATTAGCAACAGGTGGTTATGGTAATGTTTTTTATTTATCAACAAATGCTATGGCGAGTAATGTAACCGCTTCATGGAGAGCTCATAAAAAGGGAGCATATTTTGCTAATCCATGTTTTACACAAATTCACCCTACATGTATCCCTGTTAGTAGTAATCATCAATCTAAACTAACATTAATGAGTGAAAGTTTAAGAAATGATGGACGTGTTTGGGTACCAAAGAAGAAAAATGAGAAAAGAAATCCTAACCAAATTCCAGAAGATGAACGTGATTATTATTTAGAAAGATTATATCCATCATTTGGGAATTTAGTTCCTAGGGATGTAGCATCTCGAAGGGCAAAAGAAATGTGTGATGAGGGATATGGAGTAGGTGAAACAGGTCTTGCCGTATATTTAGATTTTAAAGATGTAATTGAACGAGAAGGTAAAGAATGGGTATCAGAAAAATANGGAAATTTATTTGATATGTATAAGCAAATTACAGGTCAAAATCCCTATGAGTTACCAATGACAATATATCCTGCAGTGCATTATACTATGGGAGGACTTTGGGTTGATTACAATTTAATGAGTAATGTTCCAGGACTACATGTTTTAGGTGAGGCTAATTTTTCCGATCATGGTGCNAATAGGTTAGGAGCCAGTGCATTAATGCAAGGATTAGCTGATGGATATTTTATTATACCATATACAATTGGTAATTATTTAGCCTCTCAAGATCCTTTTCAAAATCATAATGATGAGATATTTAAAGAAAGTATTAATAATGTTTCAAATCAAATTGATAGCATGCTATCTGTTAATGGNAGTAGAACTGTTGATGATATACATAAGGAGCTTGGAAAGGTAATGTGGGATAATGTAGGTATGTCCAGAAGCAGAGAAAGTTTGCAAAGTGCATTAAATATAATTCCAAAGATAAGAGATGAGTTTATTAATAACATTAATATTCCAGGTACTCAGAATGAGTTTAATCCTGAACTAGAAAAAGCTGGTAGATTAGGCGATTTTATTGATTTAGGGGAGCTCATGGCACGAGATGCTTTAAATAGAGAAGAATCTTGNGGAGGTCATTTTAGAGAAGAGCATCAAACAGAAGAAAATGAAGCATTGCGCAATGATGAAAATTATGCATATGTGGCTGCATGGGAGCATGTAAACAATAAACCGCATAAATTACATAAAGAAGCTTTAGAATTTGAAAATGTTAAATTAGTGACTAGGAGCTATAAATAGTGAAAATTAATTTAAAAGTATGGCGACAGGTAAATAATACTTCTGAAGGAAAGTTTGAGATTTATGAAGTAGACAATGTATTAGAAGATATGTCTTTTTTTGAGATGTTAGATATGCTAAATAATTCTTTAATAGAAAAAAATGAGAGTCCCATAGCATTTGACCATGATTGTCGAGAAGGAATATGTGGCACATGCGGAGTAGTAATTAATGGACGTGCGCATGGTCCCCTTAAGGGAGTTACCTCTTGTCAATTGCATATGCGATCATTTAAGGATGGTGATACATTAGTTTTAGAACCATGGCGCTCAAATAGTTTTCCTATTGTAAAAGATTTAGTCGTGAATAGACAAGCTTTTGATCGAGTAATGGAAGCAGGTGGATATATTTCTGTGAAAACAGGAGGAGCACCTGATGCAAATGCAATGCCAATTTTTAAGGAAAATGCAGACGAGGCATTTGATTCGGCCACATGTATTGGGTGTGGTGCCTGTGTTGCTGCCTGTAAAAACTCTTCAGCTATGTTATTTGTTGGTGCAAAAGTAAATCAATATGCACAATTGCCTCAAGGCCAAATTGAACATGAAAAACGTGTTCAAGATATGGTTGCTCAAATGGATGCGGAAGGGTTTGGAAGTTGTACTAATACAGGAGCTTGCGAAGCAGATTGCCCAAAAGAAATTTCAGTTACTAATATTATTAAATTAAATAAAGAATATTTAAAATCTAAACTTGCCTAATTAGTTAGTGTGAATACAACAGGGACTGTTTGCCAAACNCCAACTTTTTTATCTCGTTGCTGTGCAGGCTTCCATTTAGATCTTTTAACGGCCGCTAGTGCNGCTTCATCAAGACCAGTATTTGGTAAACCTTTTTGAATCCATGCTTCAGTTACAATTCCTTTTTCATTAATAAAAAATTGCACATATACTGTACCTTCAATACCAGCCTCTTGTGCAATTTCAGGATAGACTGGGCGTATTGGCACCTTTGGTATTGGTGGTTTATCAAATGGAATAAATGTAACCTTAGGTCCACCCGCCATTGGAGGNGGTGCATCCCAATCTTCAAAATCGTCAAAATCAGTATCTTCTATAGTAATCTCATCATCAAAGAATTCATCTTCTGATGCAACAGGTACAGATGGCCTTGCAGGTGGTTCAGGTAATTTAATTTGCTCAGTTTGAGGGATGTCAAANGTTTCAATTTCCTGAACAATATCATATTCAACTTTTTCACTTTCTCCCAAAAATCTAGGTAGTGTATAGAATACTATAGATATTCCTAAAATAACACCTATAGTTACTTCTCGAATTCTAATTGGATAGTGAATTAATAATGGATCAATTCTCATTCAGCCTCCGTNAGTGCTGAATAACTTAATTTCAATGCATTGGCTTTACGTAATTCTGAATGAATATCTGTAATTAATTTCATTGTTGCATTTTCATCTGTTTTAAGAGAGACTGTGATTTTTGGATCGGCCATAATTTTCTCATACATAATACCAGATAAATTATTGATATTGATAATTCTATCATTAATGGATATTAAACCATCTTTAGTTGCCCATATATATGCAGTATGCCTCTTGCTTTCTAACTTCTCTACCATTTTAGCACTCGGTATTAATACATCTAGCCCATCAAATTCTCTCATTACCGTTGTTACCATGAAAAAAATCAATAGCATGAATATAATATCAGGCATTGAAGATGTTGAAATTTCATTACTAGCTTTATTTTTTCTTTCAAATTTCATAATTAGTAGCTCGGTGGATTAGCAATTGAAATCTTTGATGCTTTCGCTAATTTCAATTGATCTAATACTTTAATATATATTTGATATTTAGTTAAAGGGTGTGTTTGCACAGAAAAAATTAAATTAGGGTTTTGAGATAATAATTTCTCTACTGATTTAGCCATTGTTTTAATTAATACGGGTTTGTCATCAATTAAAACTTTCCCAGATTCATTAACCAAAATATTAACTATATTTTTTTTATTCACTTCAAGCTCATTACCATCAGCAGGAAGCACTAGGCTAATACCTTTATCCATTGAAATGGTTGTTGTTACTAAAAAAAACACAAGTAATAGGAATGCTATATCTGCCATTGAGGACGAATTAATCTCCTGCAGGTCTCTTCTTTTTGGTTTTATCATTATGAATTATTTTTATCTGATATACTATCTAAAATAAGTGCAGTGCTTTTTTGCATAGTAACGATTTGATTATCAATAATATACATTACTAAGTTTTGCAAGAATTGCAAGATTAATGCAACAACCAATCCAAAGGCGGTTGTTAATAATGCAACTGAAATCCCCCCTGCTACAACTGCTGGTGATATATCATTTGCCATTTTAATATCATTAAATGCTTCAATCATACCCCAAACGGTACCTAAGAATCCAAACATTGGAGCAATTGCTATACTTAGTGAAATCCATGTCATATTTTTTTCAAGTGAGGCCATTTCAATACCGGATGCTTGATCAAGAGATTTTTCTGCACTTTCTAATCCTTTATCTGATTTTTCAACTGCAGCATAGCATAAATTGGCTACTGGTCCTATAGCTTCGTCACACTTGGAAATAGCAGCATCTTTACCGCTATTCTTTAATGTATTTGAAATATCTGTTGCAAAATTATAGTCTGCACCTAAACCTTTCATCAGATGATAAATCCGTTCACCAACAAAAGTGAATCCAAAAATAAACACAATTAAAATTGGCCACATAAAGCCACCACCATCAATAAATAATTGAACCATTCTTTTCCCCTAATTTCTAGTTATATAAAATAATCATAAAATTTACAAAAATATTTAATACATATTAAATTAATTTATTTAATTAATAAATGTGCAGCAGGGAATTGTTTTAAAGCATCTTGTGCAATTTGATCTTTGGATAAATTCACTTGATACATCGCAGATTTTCCCCATATACTATTAGCCATTTGAGCTTTAATCCTATTCTCAATAAATTCCCAATCCTTTTTCAGGTCTTCATCTTTAAATTCATCATCAAGATCAGATAGAATTATTTTTAAATCACTTTTATGTTTTTTAGATAATTTATAATCTGTAATAAAATCATTTATGGAGTGCGAATCAATAAAATTATTTATTTCATCTTCATTTTTTATTTTTTCTGAAAAATTAAATAGTAAGCGATCAGCACTTGTAAGAAATAAGGATGTACTTTTACTTAAATTTAAATCAGACTCAACAAATACATCAGGAGTGATTCCTCCACCACCATATACAGTCCGTCCACTTTTAGTTTTAAAGATTGGTCTTTCTGTACTTAAAGAGTCAAGATCTTCTCTATTTTCTTCACTTAAATCCAAATAATATTCATCAACCCCTTTATCATATGGACGCTGTATCGAACGGCCTGAAGGAGTATAATATTTGGCAATTGTTAATTTAATAGCGGAACCATCATTTAACTCTAATAGATTTTGAACAGAGCCTTTCCCAAAACTAGTTTCACCAACTACTAGTCCCCTATCTAAATCTTGGAAGGCTCCAGCAACAATTTCGCTAGCACTTGCGGACCCTCTATTAATCAGTACAATGACAGGGTATTTTTTATCTTTAGAACTTTTCCTAGACCATTCCTCTTTTGATGAACCTCTAATACGCCCTTTTGTAAATAGAATTTTATCATGCGAATTAATAAACATGTCAACCATTTGTACGGCTTGATGCATTAACCCTCCTGGATTATTTCTTAAATCAATTATTAATTGGGACATCCCTAATTGTTCTAAATCATTCAATGCATTTGAAAATTCATCCATTGTTGTATGCGAAAATCGATTAAGTTTTACATATCCTGTATTATTATCAATCATAAAGCTTGCTAGTACGCTATGTATAGGAATTTTTGCTCGTATTAAATCAACACTGAAATCATCAGCCCCCGCTCTACGAATCGTTATATTGACCTTGCTATTTTTAGGACCACGTAATTTATTAAATACATCTTTTTGTGTTATTTTATATGCAGATTCATCATTAATTTTTACAATTTTATCTCCAGATAATAAACCTGCTCTATCAGAAGGAGTTTCAGGTATGGGAGATATTATGGTTATATAACCATCAATAATACTAAATTCAATTCCAATGCCTTCAAATTCCCCAGAAAAATTTTCTTGCATTTCCTCTAACAATTCAACATTAAGATAAGAAGAGTGCGGATCAAGTTTATCTAGCAATCCAATAATTGCACCATCAAGGATTTCATTCATATCTACTTCTTCCACATAATTTTCGTTTACTAACCTAATCACTTGAGTTAATGTTTTCCATTTTTTTATGTAGTTATTAGCATTACTAGAAAATCCAATGAATAAAATAATAGACAGTGTCAAAAAGATATATTTTGTTCTTTTAATCATATTAGAAATTAACCTTATTGATTAATTATTATCTAAATAATTCTTTATTCAGAGATTAAAAATGATTATTTTTAATGTTGGTTTTTAAATGGATCCCATATAAAATAAATGAAAAATTATATATTAGTAAAAGGTGCACGAGAAAATAATCTAAAAAATATAGATATTAAACTCCCGCGCAATCAATTTATTGTAATCACTGGTGTATCAGGCTCGGGGAAATCATCTTTAGCTTTTAATACTATATATGCTGAGGGGCAGCGCAGGTATGTTGAATCTTTATCTGCATATGCAAGACAATTTCTTGGTTTGATGGAAAAGCCTGATGTGGATTATATTGAAGGACTATCACCAGCAATATCCATTGAACAAAAAGCAACAAGTCGCAATCCTAGGTCCACAGTTGGGACTGTTACAGAAATTTATGATTACATTCGCTTATTATATGCACGGATTGGTGTTCAAAAATGTTTTAAATGCAATGGTAATATTGAAAAACAAAGTGTACAGCAAATAGTAGATCATGTACTATCATTCCAAGCAAATGCAAAAATGCAAATTTTTGCTCCAATAATTAGACAGAGGAAAGGTGAATTTAAGGATGTGTTAGATTCACTAATTAAAGAGGGGTTTGTTCGTGCACGTATTAATGGAGACATTGTTGATTTAAATGATCAAGTTAAATTACAAAAAACAAAAAAACATACAATTGAAGTACTTATAGATAGATTAATTAATAAGCCTACAATTAAAGATAGATTAACTGAATCCATTGAATTGGCATTGAAAGTTGGTAATGGTCTTGTAATNATTAATCAAATTGATGAGCAGGAGCATCTCTACAGTGAATATTTTTCATGNCCTAAATGTAGNATTTCTTTTGAAGAACTAGAACCGCGTGCTTTTTCATTCAATTCTCCATTTGGAGCATGTGAAAAATGTGATGGACTTGGTACTGAGATGCTAATTGACCCCGACTTAGTAGTTCCTGATAAACAAAAAAGTTTAATTCATGGCTGTATTGACCCTATTGGTGAGCAACCNCGTGGGAATTGGTATAGTGCATATTTAAAAAGTTTATCTAAAGAGTATGGTTTTTCGTTTACTACACCATGGAATCAATTATCTAATGAAATCCGCACTATTTTATTATTTGGAACTAAGAAGAGTAAAAAAATCAAAGTTAAATATGCTTCGAAAAAATTTCAAGGAGAGATGACAACAAATTTCGAAGGTGTNATTCCCCGATTAATGCGAAGATATCAGCAAACTAATTCTAGCTATGTTAGAACATGGATTGAAAAATATATGACTATTCAAGATTGTAATCAATGTAAAGGTAGTCGATTAAAAAAATCAAGTTTATCTGTATATATTAATGAAAAAAATATTAATGATTTGACTGATCAATCCATTGAATTAATATATAATTTTTTTAAAAAAATTAAGCTATCTAAAAAGGATGCTCAAATTTCAGAGCAAATCATTAAAGAAATTTATTCGCGATTAGAATTTTTAGTCAATGTAGGATTGAATTATTTAACCTTGACACGTCCTGCTAATACATTGTCTGGAGGTGAGGCTCAGCGAATTCGATTAGCAACACAGATTGGCTCACAATTAATGGGTGTTTTGTATATTTTAGATGAACCTTCAATAGGATTGCATCAGCGNGATAATGAAAGATTAATAAAAACATTAGAATCACTACGTGATTTAGGNAATACTATTATAGTNGTGGAGCATGATGAGAATACTATGCTTGCATCAGATTGGATAGTTGATATAGGACCNTTAGCNGGTATTGAAGGCGGNGAAGTAATTTATAATGGTGTGACTAAAAAAATCTTACAGCATAAAAAATCATTAACAGGGCAGTATTTATCTGGCACAAAGAAAATTATATCTCCTATTAAAAGAAGANTCGGAAATAAAAAATATTTACAGTTATCAAATGCTACAGGNAACAATTTAAAAAATATNAATTTAACAATTCCATTAGGCATGTTCGTATGTATAACGGGTGTGTCTGGGTCTGGAAAATCAACATTAATTAATAGAACTTTATACCCAATTTTATCAAAAGAATATCATTCAAAAAATATCAAACCTATGGCTTATGAAAGNATTGAAGGGGCATTGTATTTAGATAAAATTATAGATATTAATCAATCACCGATTGGTAAAACTCCACGATCAAACCCAGCCACATATACGGGGCTTTTCACTTTGATTCGCGATTTATATTCCTCTTTNCCAGAATCAAATATACGAGGATATTTNCCGGGGCGATTCTCTTTTAATGTAAAAGGTGGNAGGTGCGAAACATGTCAAGGAGTTGGCTTAATAAAAATTGAAATGCATTTTCTTGCTGATATGTATATTAAGTGCGATGAATGTAATGGTAAGCGATTTAATCGTGAAACTTTAGAAATAGTATATAGAGGNAAAAATATTAGNGATATTTTAAATATGAGTATTAATGANGCTCAAAGGTTTTTTAAAAATCANAATCTNATAATGAGAAAATTAAATACTTTATCAGATGTTGGGCTNGGNTATATTAAACTAGGTCAACAAGCGACAACATTATCAGGNGGTGAATCTCAGCGTGTAAAATTAGCANCAGAATTGTCAAAAGTGAANACCGGACGTACTTTATATATTTTAGATGAGCCAACAACCGGATTACATTTTGAAGATATTAATATGCTTTTGAATGTACTTCATGGNTTAGTTGACAAAGGTAATACNGTAATTGTGATTGAACANAATTTAGATATTATTAAATCTGCAGATTGGATTGTTGATTTAGGCCCTGAAGGTGGAGACAAAGGNGGAGAAATTATTGGTNCAGGCACTCCTGAGNAATTAATTAAAAATAAAAAATCATATACGGGTCAGTTTTTAAAAGANATATTAAAAAATGAAAAATAAAATTCTTCTAATTATTTTAATCAGNTTATTGNTACCGANTAGANCCTTAAATCTTGATGCAATTTATACNAAATTAAATATAGATAAGCAATCTTTGCCTAGTGCTATAGTTCCTGAACAANAGAACTTAGTTTCTGTNGGTCCNAATATAGNAGGAAAAGAAATTTTTTTATCAAAAAACTGTGCCAATGCATGGAATCAGATGCATGAAGCTGCAAAAAAAGATTCTATTAAAATGACAATTCTTTCTGGATTTAGAAGCTATTATAGACAATATGCGATTATTAATTACAAATTGAGTAAGGGATTAAATCTTGATGCAATTTTAAAAGAGAATAAATTGCCTGGTTTGAGCCAACATCATTCGGGAAATGCTATTGATATCGCCTCCAATAGTTATAAATTATCATTAGATTTTCAGTACAGCTCAGCTTATGAATGGTTAGTAAAGAATGCACATAAGTACGGATTTTATTTAACATATTCCAAAGATAATAAGGAGGGAATAATGTTTGAGCCTTGGCACTGGTATTTTAAGGAATAATATGCGTGAGAAAATTATATTAATTACAGGGTCAAATGGAGAAATTGGTCAAGAATTAATTAAAAAGTTATCAACAATAAGTGAAATGAAAATTGTAGCTCTTGATTTGCATCCCCCTGTTGATGAAATTTCAGATTTACTATATGAGCATGTAATTGGCAATATACTAGATAAAAATCTTTTAGAACAAATTGGCAGCACATATGAAATTTATGAAATATATCATTTAGCTGCATTATTAAGTACTAGGGCTGAATTTGCACCGCATATTGCACATGAAGTGAATGTTACTGGTACTTTAAATATGCTTACACTAGCTGTTGATCAAGCTAAGAGTCAAGGCAAGGCTATTAAGTTTTTCTTCCCTAGCTCTATAGCAATTTATGGATTAGATAATGAAGATATCAAGCATAGTGCGGGCGCTATTACTGAACAAGAATATTGTAACCCAATTACAATGTACGGATGTAATAAACTATATTGTGAAAAATTAGGAATATATTATAGCACCCATTTTCATCAATTATCAGAAGATTATCAAAATAATTTAATTGATTTTAGATCTATTCGCTTTTCTGGTTTAATTAGCAATATTACTGAGCCTCAAGGAGGCACAAGTGACTATATCCCGCAAATGTTACATGCTGCTGCTAGAGGAGAAACTTATCAATGTTTTGTTAATAAAAATACGCGTATGCCTTTTATGACAAT
>NZVQ01000033.1 GCA_002701525.1 Fidelibacterota bacterium
ATAAACAATATGCCTGGAGATATTATGCTTAATAAATTTGGGGGAAAATTGATATCGGTCAGCGTTAGCCCTGAAGAAGATATGGTTGCTAATTTTAACAAATTCCCACCTCAAGCATCCTATTTTATAAAAAAAATAATTTTCGGGAAAGAAAATAAAAATGAAGATATCCCTAATCTCGCAGACATATTAATGAGGTCAATAATGGTGAGTAGTTCTGCTAAACAATTAGAGGTAGAAAAAATGTCTGATTTATTTTTAAATCCCAAGTTAGACAATGTAGGAATGTTGGACTTTGATTCAATAGATGAATCTGTAGAAGTAGGATACAATCATACTATCGAACAGCTAGAGAAGAATGATATTAGCAAAATACTTTTTTAAATTCAACTTTATCTATAAATTTAACACATATTATAAAGGAGAAATACAATGAGATTATTAGCAATTTTAGTTTGTTCATTTTTATTTTCTGCAACAACTGAATTTAATGTAAAAGGCATGATGTGTGGAGTAGGATGTGCAAATAAAATCAAAACACAAATTGGTTCTTTAGATGGTGTATCCAAATGTGATGTTAATTTTGACAAAGGCCTTCTTACTGTTGAATATGATGATTCAAAAATGAATGACCAAGCAATAATAAAAGCTCTAAATGATAAAACTACTTATTCATGTAGTGTTAAAGAAGATAAGCCTAAAGGATTATTTAAAAGAATTCTTGGCTGGTTTTAATGTACCCCATTTTATTNTCTTATAAAGGACTNCAAATATCTTCATATGGTTTAATGCTAGTAGTTGCATTCTTGACATGCAACTACTTGCTTCGAAGAGANTTNATAAAGAAAAATAANAATCCTGATATTGCCGATGATATAATCTTTAGAGCNGCTATTGGTGGTGTCTTGGGGGCTAAAATATATTATCTCCTTGAAAATATCAATAATGGTATTGCTGCTGAAAATATAAAAGGATTCTTAAGTATTTTTAAAGGCATCCTTACTCTAGACTTTTCAACAATTGCTCTTGGNATACANAATTTTGGATCGGGAATGGTATTCTTAGGGGGACTTATTGGTGGGATGATATCTGTCAGCCTTTATCTGANGAAAAATAACATCCCTTGGCTTGAAGGAGCTGATTGGGTAGCTCCATATTTAATCTTAGGACATGCAATTGGTAGATTAGGATGTTTTTTAGTAGGAGATTGTTATGGTACCACATGNAATTTNCCTTGGGCAGTATCATTTCCCAACGGCCTACCCCCTACTACATTTGAAAGTTTTCAATATAATTATCCAAGTGTATTTAATACAGAGCATTTTCAAGCTGCATATTCAGCTGGAGANATTATATATGTTCACCCGACTCAACTATATGAATTTTGTACAGGGATTCTAATATTCTCTTATTTAATATATATAAGAAAGAAAGAGCATTATTCAGGTCTAATTATGTTTGAGTATCTCTTTTTAGCTGGACTAGCACGCTTTTTAGTAGAATTCATTCGTTTAAACCCAGGGTATATTTTAGGCTTATCTGGTGCTCAAATTATTTCTGCAGGNATGATGGGNATTTCAACATACTTTATGTATGTAAATAGAAAAAAAATATCTATAAATTAAATTTAACGGGCTTACCAAATACATCTAAATTTAATTCATCATTTTCATAAACTATATTTCCNTTGACAATAGTTATTATTGGCCAGCCTTTTGTAGTCGTATTGTGAAAAGCNGTCCATCCACACTTTGAATACATATTTTCATTTAAAATTNTTTTCTCACAATCCATATCAACGATTGTAATGTCNGCATCATAACCCTCTTTTAAAAAGCCTTTGCCNTTTATATTGTAGAGTTTTGCNGGATTTTCNGCCATCCACTTAACNACATCTTCTAAATTTATTTTTTCATTAGNTACTTCATTAAGCATTAAGGTCAATGATGTTTGGACTCCTGGCATNCCTGATGGAGCCTNTCCATAAGGAAGTGCTTTCTCTTCNAATGTATGTGGCGCATGGTCAGTTGCGACACAATCAATAGTCCCATCTTTAAGTCCTGCCCATAATTCTTTTTGATGATACTTTTCTCTTATAGGAGGATTCATTTGAGCAAAAGAACCAATTTCATTATAAATATTAGGAGCATGCATCAATAAATGCTGCGGTGTAGTCTCTGCAGTAATGAGCCCACTCGATTTATGCTTTCTTAAAAATTCTACTTCCTCTGCAGTGCTCAGATGAAGAACATGTAATCGTTTTTTATATTTCAAAGCAAGATTTACAGCTTTAGTCGTCGCTTTTAATGCTGCTTCTACAGGTCTAGCATCAGGATGATTTGCAAAACTATCTTTGCTGACTTTCTTTTCTGCTTCTTTTAATATCTCTTCATCTTCAGCATGAACTGCTATAATTTTATCACAACAGCTAAAAATCCTATCAAGGGCTTCATCGTCATCAACTAACANATCTCCTGTTGAACTTCCCATGAATATTTTCAAACCACAGGTGTTATCCATTTTTTTAATTTCTTCTATATTATCATTTGTTGCNCCAAAGAAAAAACTAAAATTGGTAATACATTTTTCACTTGCNACCTTATACTTTTTTTCTAATTTTTCAAGTGTTATAGTTGAAGGGTTTGTGTTTGGCATTTCAAAAAATGTTGTAATTCCACCAGCAGCGGCTGCCATTGAACCTGTCTTCAGATCTTCTTTATGAGTTAAGCCAGGATCTCTAAAATGAACCTGAGGATCAATTAAACCAGGAAATATATACTTACCAGCAGCATCTATAACTCTATCAGCTTCACAGTCTAAAGATGTACCAATTTGGGTTATTTTTCCACCTGATATAAAAATATCAGACTTTAGGACTCCTGAAGAATTAACTAATGATCCATTTTTGATTAATAAAGAATTCGTATCCATTGTATATATATAATTTATTTAATTTAGATGATAATTAAATAGACTTTTATTTAATAAAGCTTAGAATAATAGTAGCATTTTCTTTTTCTCAATCTCAATGCCATTCGCCATTAAACGATAGACATATAAGCCGGAAGGCATTTTTTGAGATTGTTCATTCATCCCATCCCAATATATGATATAACTACCTATATTTCTAAAGCCCCTATCTAAAGTAATTATTTTTCTGCCATTGATATCAAAAACATCAACACTGATATCTGAAGGATAAGATATAGTATATTCAATACTCGTTGACGGGTTAAATGGATTAGGATAATTCTGAGATAAAGAATAATCATTTAATAATGCTAAATCATTTATCCCAAGTGCTGCATCATCACAATTTATACCAAAGTCATCTGCAATATTATCTCCATCTAGGTCACCATCATAAGGATCGTACCAAAAGCTCCAACAGTCAACCAAGCCATCGCCATCATCGTCATCATCATCGCATGCATCAGCAAGTCCATCGCCATCTTGGTCATTTTGATATGGATCCCAATTGTTTGGACAAATATCATCCTGATTACACACTCCATCTTGATCTGTATCGCCATCGCAAGATTCTAAATCATTTATACTAGCCATTTGATCATAATTACATGCAGTTGCGTCCATACATCCTTTACAGCTAGTACCATCTCCCCCACACTCTCCGCAATTATCATGACCTATGCTACATTCAGATATTTCATCAAAATATATACTAATATAGCCGCTTGTATTGTTTTGATTATAATAATCAACGGCCCATAGTTTGAAGAATCTATCTCCATTAGCATTTCTTACAATAAATTGATTATCAGTATAATTCATNTTGTAATTATCGTTCGTATTTATCCAACCCCAAGTTTCCAATGAAGGGTTTGCTATGCCAGGTAAGCCATAAACATTTTCACCATTCTCCTGAGAATAGAATGTATTAACAATTGTATCTCTTTCAAAATAGGAGTTTTCAGGTACTTGAATTAAAGAATTGTATAACTCGCTATTCCAAATATTTAGAGAATCTACATAAGCACCACCATTACCATTACCAGACAAGCCACTATTTGTCCTGAAATGATATCTTTTACATGCGATATCCCAACCCAAACTCTCTTCCGGAGAATCTCCAGGGTCTACTAATCCAACCCCATTAATAAGAGCTAGAGATAAATTTATATATACCCACTCATCCCAATCAGAAGCATTAATTTGGATTGAATCTGATATTAAAAAGGATAAGAATATTAAAAAGTAAACAAAACTCATATTATATCTTAAATAGAAAACATTAAATTAAAATAAATTCGTCTTCCAGGGTCCGTTGCAGATAAAAATTCATTAGAATTAATATCAAGCCTACCCTTGTCTAAGTAATTTAATATATTTTTAATGCCTGCCTTTATTAATATATTTTTATATTTATAACTTAACAACACATCTGATATGCTATATGCCTCTAATGATTGGGCCTGTCCAGTATCATATATATAAACATCCTTATCGCTATGATACTTATTTGTTAATAATACATTTAACTGATTAAATATATTATATTTAAATCTAGTGTTGATCGTATGATTACTTATACCATCAATCATACTCTTATCTTCTGATACTCCATTTGTATAGCTGTAAACTGTATTAATATCTATGTGGTTAAATATTCTTTTCTGAATATTAATGTTAAATCCATATAAACTTATTTCTTTACTGTTTGAATAATACATTCCATCACTACGATATATTGGTGATATCATGTCTAAAACATTATTAAAATAAAACTCTATAGATGAATTAGCTGATTTTCTAGACTCTAATCCAATTGAATAATAATTTGACAATGAGGGCTTTAAAGATGGATCTCCATATATTGAGGGGTCATGGTCTTCATANCTATAATATAATTCTTTTAAAGAAGGAATACGATAACCTTTACTATAATTTAGCCTTAGGTTATATCCATGCATATTTNTTCTTAAGGAAAATGAAGGAATTAAATTCCAATTATTGGCATTATACTTTGTNGATCTTACCCCCAACACCAATTCATTGCTAAGCAATGAAAATTTATCAATTAAAAATAAAGAATATTCATCAATAGTTTTTTTATCTTCACTTTGAAAAATTGAAAGCTCTTCTATTGTTAACCCGTCAGCACTATATATATTAAATGACTGGTAATTTTCTCGTGCATATTCAAACCCTAATGATAATAAATGATCTTTAAAATCTACATTTAACCCTAGCGAATAGTCGTATCTTTCAGGAGATGCTGAAACAATTTCTTTTCCACTTTTTGAAGGGTACTCACTGTAATAATAGGGAAAATAAAAATTTTTATTATAAACTTCATTTAATAGCTTAAGCTTGATATTAAAAGTACTATTCATTTTATAATCTAAATTAAAACCATTCACAATGTCAGAATAACGAGGATTTTGCCTTGACAGAGTAGTATCCCTGCTCATTGTTTGATCATTGAAGATAGCACTGTATTTACTAATTTGTTTAATATATTTTTTGTTAATATAATTTATAGATAAATATTCATTTTCATAATAAAGAGCATGCTTAATATTGTAGTTCATATTTTCCTCTAAAGTTTTAGAAAGAGGGCTATATTTAGTCAAATCATATCCATCAGAATTATTATAATCAATATTGATTTTATATGAAAAATCAGATAGAAANTTAACTCCTAAATTACATGATGCAGATTGAACAGTTGGAAAATCATGAACATATGATAAGCTAAATGCAATTGGCTTACTATTTTTTTTTGTTATTATATTAATCAATCCTCCCATAGAATCTGAACCATACAATGTAGACATTCCACTTCTAATTATTTCAATTCTTTCAATATCTGAAATACTAATCATAGAAAGATCTATATTCCCTGCAAACTCACCAGATATTCTATTGCCATCAACCATAAATACNACAAATTTATTATCTAATCCTTGAACTTTAACCCTGTCATTACCATGAGGATCATGTATGCGCTGAACATTTGGTATTACAAACTCAATAATATCTCTAATGGAATTATGAGGAGATTGATAAATTTCTTCACTAGTAATAACATGGGTTATTACAGGTGTATCCTTGACATAAGATTTGTATCCCAATGCAGTAACCACAACTTGGTTTGCATCGATCAGNCTCTCCTCAAGATTAACTTGTACAATTTCAATTTCATTAAATATATCAACTTTCTTTGTCTCATAACCTATGTGNGATATNGTAATAATATTTTTTTNATTAAAATTCGATGNTNNTGNTATTTCAAAATANCCTAACGAATCTGTCACAGATCCAATGGATAAGTTTTCAATATAAACCTCAGCATTATATATTGGTATATTTTTNGAATCATANACATANCCCTTAATGACATTATTNCCTAGCAAAGATGATATNAAAATATGTAAAATAGANTNTATTAAAANTTTATTCATATTAAAAAGTAAGTCTCCTATTATGNNATTTACAAGAGGAGGAGAGTNTTTATTGGGGTAATCATTAATAAACTCTCNTTCANGTAAAAAAATAAAATAGGAGACTTGCTATATNTTTCCTTATNTATTACAAAAAAACTANTTTAAAAGCATAACTTTTTGTATTGCNACATCATNANCTGCTTCAGCACGTATNAAATACATTCCACTTGGNACANTNGATGCATTCCATGAGAAATTATACACATTAGCTGTCATATATCCATCAGCAATAGTNGCTACAGTTTGACCCNTTAGGTTNTATACNGTAACTGANACATNANNNTNATTAGGCAAGNTCAATGCAACNGATGTTNTTGGATTGAATGGATTTGGATAAGCNGAGCTTAAACTAAATACATCAGGTGTAGCTATTNANACATCTATAGTNNTAGCTGAATTAGCAACGATAACTTCAGAAATCTCAAATGTACCNTCTGNANTGAATAATTCTTCACTTTCAGGANTAACAATGATTAATGNTGTNGAGTTANCTGTTGTTTTATAATCGGCTACCATAGCATCATCGGTAAGCTCAATGTTAAAATCATCACCATGGGTTAATGTCATTTGAACTGCACCGACAAATCCGTTAGCATTCAAAAGTGTTGAATATGTGTTTTTAATTATCTTTGCAGAAGTTGCATCAGAATACCTTCCATTAAGAATCAACTGAACCATTTGAACTAAATCAACAATGTTAATACTTCCATCACCATTAACATCTGCATTTAACTCAGCACATTCATTTTCCCAACTAGCATTGCCTAAAATCACTGCAACCGTACCAACAATATCTGTAATATTCAATTCACCATCNCCGTTTGGATCATTAATATCTAAACATTCCTCAGAATCCATACATGTATCCATACATCCATAGCCAGNATCTGGAGTCGTTGAACACCACTCAGCAGCTGCTTCAGCTGTATATCCGTAATTAGCCATCACATATGAAACACAATCATCCATACAATCATCGCAAGCATTAGAATCATCACCTGAACATCCAGAATTCCAATTAGGATTTTGATCGGAATTAGGTAAAACTTCAATTTGAGTAGACCCATCACAAGGGAACGAGTAAGTAACTTCATTGCTAATATAATCATAACAATATGGAGACTGACAATCACCGCAATCATCTATCATTGAATTTCCATTAACAACAGCATTGCAATCTGTGCATGTTGAATTCCAATATGAATTCATTTCATCGTTTGGCATTATTAAAGTCTCTGTAGGACCAGAGCAATCTTCAAATGTTATTTCATGGGCAACATAATCATAACAATAAGGTGATTGACATACACCGCATTCATCTAACATTGAATCTCCACCGCAAACACCTGCACAATCAGCAACCAATCCATCAGTGCATTCGGTTTCATCACAAGAACTATTCCAATATGGATCACCTGCATTTTGGCCTGGAACAACCCATACTAAACCGGCATTACTACACTCAGCTTCGGTCATATCATAAAAAGGCATATGGATTGATATATTATAACAATATTCCATCCAGCAATCCCCACAATCATCTTGATAAAAACCGAAAGGACATGAATCACAAAAATTATTGAAATATGGATCCCCTTGATCCCCTGGCAATACCCACATCATACCGCTAGAAGAACATTCTCCCTCCGTCATATCATAATATGGAACATGGCTAGAAAAATCATAACAATATGGCAGCCAGCAATTACCACACTCATCTTCATAAAAAACTTGAGACTCTATAATTTGAGGACAAGAAGAATAGACAATAGATACTAATAATATACATCTAATAATACTTAACACTTTACACTCCTATTTTAGGTTACATACCCCAATTGAGAATGATTCTCACCTAAAATTTAAACATATAGACATATACATTACAATAGTTTTTTCGAACTAGTGTTCGAATTTTAAAACAGCAAGTACTACGAAGAGGATTTTGAAAGAAGGAGGTTTGAAATCATCATTTCAAACTCTTTTTCAGTTAGACTATCTTTTTTACCAAGAAGTAATTCGTGGAACAATCCTCCAACAGCTTTCATGAGAACGCCAGGATTCAGATTTATAAAATCACCTTCTTTGCAACCTTGTTCGATAGTGCTTTCAAGGATAGAGTAAAGTCTTACTTGATAAGTTTTCCAAGGGTGTTCTTTTATTTCTTGTATATGGCTAGGTGCTGTAAATAAAAATTTAAATAAATTATTATCACTCTTAACTACATGGCAAATTTGATCTAGAATTTGAAATAATTTCTTTTTAGGAGGGCTGTCATTTAAAATTAAATCCTCAACTTCTACCCATAATAATTTCCAACCTGTAACCATTATCTCTGAATACACATCATCTTTTGAAGGATAGTAATAATACAATGTCGCTTTCCCAAATCCCGCTTCAGAGGCTATCTCACTCATTGTAGTTTTATCTATACCCAATTTATTGAATACTGATAAAGCCGAATCAATAATCAACTTTTTACGTAAAATTCTCTCTTCTTTTTTTCTATCACTAACCATATTATCTCAAAATTATAAAGTAATTAAGTTTAATATAATAANACACTATAGATGAAACAATCAAAATATTAAAATGCAATATTTACTTTAAATGTTTTTCTAAATCTGCAAATAGAGTAATTGCTGATTCAAAACACTTATTGCANTCGTTTACNAAAGGCTCATTTTCCTCGAGATTTTTCCTTATAAACACCTCTAAATCACCTGAATCTTCAAATTTATAATACTTTCCTGAACCAGGAATTCTCTTCGCAATCATTTGGCCACCTCTTAGATCGCCTAGATACCTAACATATACATGTGCATAAAGAAATTCTTCAGCACATTGATGGAGAATATAATGAACATATTTTTCAGTTGAGCGAAAAATGGGAATTTTGTTAAAGTCCTCGCATAGTTCTTCTATGTCCTCTTTGATTGCAGTTGCTCTTTTTAATTTTTTCGGAATACATTCAATAGTTTTAACAGAATTAAATCTATTTTCTAATGCATTATAGCATTCATATTGTTGCTTTAAGTATAAAGCATACTGTTCATTTGAAATATTTCCACTCATCATAAGGCCTGCAAACCAAGACCTTTCTGCATTCGTATGATTCTTTCTAGTAAGATTTTTTAAGCTCATAAAATAATTACCCCCTTTATTTTACTTTGACAATTAATCAATATATTTTTTTACATATTTTCTTATCTAACAACTATCATCCTTAAATAAAAATAATTCATACAATATTAAAAGAACCATAACATAAAAGCAAATATACATTAATACTGATGAAACAATAACTATATATGAAAAATATGGATTAACAAATCTAATGATAAAGAAACCACTAAATGTAACTAAAATAGATAAAAATGGTTCGAAAATTAAAAAAAGTTTCCAGAATGGATTAACAATTGTAGTCATAGAAAATATTAAACCTAAAGAAAAAAATATAATAGAAAAAAACACAATATGATCATGAGCATGAGACACCAAATCAATAATAGTCTTAGGGAGTTTTGGTTCCCAATCATTGTCATTCCCTAAATACTGCTCACTCATACCGCTAGGAGTCATATTTGTAGTCATATATATATAAGTAAGGCCTAGTCCTACTCCAACAGATAGTACAATTAGATATACTGCAATCAATCCTTTAAATGTATTATCAAGTAAACGAAGATTATTATTCATAGTTTTGATTAATATATTCATCTATTACATATGGTAGTAATAATGATAATTTATTAATCCCTTTCGTAAGACTCCTGACTGATAATGTAGCACCCGATATACCATCAATTTCTTTTTCAAATTTATAAATAGACTCACTCGCCATTCCATTGAATTGAGAAAGCCATTTCTTACCTGAAACCTCGCCTCCATATGGTTCTCGATATTTTATTATTGATGAATTTATTACTTCTAAATCATTATTGAAAATTACCAAATAAGTAATTGGCATAGTCTTTCCAATAGAGTTATCTAATAATGCATAATTAATTTCATCAGGGGTTTTAATAATCCAATAAAAAATTTTACCTCTATAAAATTTTTGCTTTATTTTATTTTCAATTTTAATTTTTATATCATAAGGAATTATATATTCTTCATTAACCAATTCAATATCACTTCCAAAATATGAGTTTATAATATCAACACACTTATCTTTAATTGAATATGAATAGACAAAATTGAAGATGGTCAAAATAATTATTATATATTTTTTAATTGTTATCAAAAATAAAAATTCTTTCGTTTATAGCAGTGCAATAATTTTGCTATTATCACACTGCTATTAAAAAATCACTAAAACATATAGCCAAGACCTAATCTCATAATATTATCATCATTAACTGTGCCTGTTTCAAATTTAAATGAAATGTTATTTATAGGTTTATATGTAACTCCAAATAACTGGATATCTTTTGAATCACCATTGTCATCTTTATTATAGGAGCTGGTTCTCATCCACAGATAAAGGTTTGAATCATCGCCGCATCCAACTAAACTTCCAATATCATAACCTAAATCAATATAATAACCTGAAGATGATTCATATTCATAGATAGCACCTACTTCATATTCATCGCCACTATCAGCTATCATAGTATTACGTTCTTGATGGAAATTATTACTGTATTTTATCATACCATATTCCATTCTTNCATAAATATTATTGGCTGAATATGTAGCATTTAATTCTGTTAAGTTAATACCTACAGTTTCTCTTTCTATCGCATAACCACAAGCCTCAACCTCAGAAATNCCACAGTTCATATCATCGGGTAATTGTGTAGCCGGTGCATCATTCATAGTCATTGAACCACCAATTTTCAATCCTGCCATACCTGTCCATGAAGCTTGAATAGTTTTTGTCCAATTACTAGCTGTTGAATAATGACCTTTTTCTCTTGCACTTCTAATTCCAGCAGAAATATCATCACCATCTAAATCACCAGTCAATGTTATATTCCAGTTAAAACTGCCCATTAATGTACCATATAATGCAAAACCATTATCAAACCAAGTTGTTGGTATAATATATTTATTATACTCAGGCCTTTCAACACTCATAAATGTTGGAGGTTCATGATATTCATTGATAATTCCTGCTGGCACGAGCAAAACACCGCCCTTAAAACCCCAATTACCATTCCAATAATTCAAGTAAGCTTGTTCCATAGCTAGATATCCACCTTTATATCCTAAGGCCTCTTGAGAACCAACCATGTTATGCTCAACTTCGATTTCAGACATCATTGACCATTTTGGGGTAAATTGATGTTTATAGTAAATGATAAATCTATGAAAATCAAGTTTACCATTACCTTCATTTGCTTCTGTATCAAAATGCATTTCACCATAACCTCCAATGCTTGTTTTTGATTCAAAAAATTCATCTTCCAACCCAAAAACAAAACATAGGTTTAAAAGAATTATTATTTTTTTCATTTTTCCTCTTTTCTTTTTAGTGTTATACCCCAATTATTTAATTTTATCATATATTGTTATAGCATTATCTAGATTTACAACTTCCGTATATCCATAACCCTTTAATATCCCTTCTATTTCAAGAGAAAGACCTGATTGGTAATAGTCTACCAAAGCATCAAAATCTCTCACATCTTTCGAACCTGTCTTAAGATCTTTAATTCTAAAAAAACCNTTTTTAATAGGCAGTAATCTATCATTAGAAGTCGCACTGATATATTTGTAGAATGAATTATAAGCTTTTTTAAAATCTCCTTCATCTTCCCCTATCATAATATGCAATTCATGATGATGTTTAGATAAAAATTTAAATGCTTCAACAGTATCTACAAATAGGGCCCTCTCATTAGGCATCCCGCACGGAATTACAATACATATAAACATAGTAAATAAAACTAATTTTGCTCTAATCATCTTACTCTCCTTTATTTGAATTANGCCATAAAAACAAAAGACAACATATACTCAGTATCCAAGTAACAAATTCTATCAAACTAGGGTCACCATTATATCCAAAGAAGCCTTTCAAGAGGCCTCCTACTGCTCCTTTATCATGCATTATTGGATACCTATACTCAATGCACTCATCGCCTTTCCATTTATAAACACATTTTTCTTTAGATTCTATCTCTTCATGCTTAACCTTTATGATATCAGGATTTATATCCCATATCCTAGAGGCCCATTTCTTTGCTTTTGTTCCCTTGTCAAGACTGAATATTTTTGTATCTCCATTCATTCTAGTAGAAAGAATAGATTCATTTTGAATTTCTGTTTTTCCACCAAAGTAAGGAATGACCCCGCCTGATTCAAGTTCATGGATACCATATGTCAACATTCCTGCAGCAACAAGAATTAAGAATGCCGAAGTTACATTGAAGAATTTCTTAATTGGCACTTTTACNCCTTGGACAAAAATTGCATACCCTGCAAAAAGCCCTAAAAGCGANCCNGTAATCGATGGAANAATAGATATNCCATCTTTAACTCCNATNGCATATAAAAACAATATAATTTCAACTCCTTCTCTAAAAACAGCCACAAATGCCAACGTGAAAATTCCATACTTGAAACCTGAGGAAATAGATTCTTCTGCCTGCTTTTTAAGATCTTCTGAAATATTTTTATTTCGNGCCATCCATATGATCATGGTTGTCAATACAATGGATGCTACTATCATCACAATACCTTCAAATATTTTCGATGCACTGCCCTCAAAACCTCCAGCTATCATTTGAAATAAAAATGATGCTATTATGCTTACGACCACAGCACTTGCCACACCTCCCCATAGCATGTTAATGCTGCTAACATTACCTGATTTTTTCAAATATGTATATAGAATACCTATTATTAATGAAGCTTCTAAAACTTCTCTGAACATTATAATTAATTCTGCCATAAATCCTTATTACCCCTATATTATTTGATCATCAAAAAAATCTATATATGACTTTACCTGGTCTGATATGCTTTGAACTTCTCTTTGTCCTGCTATTAATCGCAAAGAAGTACCTGGAAATGAAATTAAAATTTTTTTTGACTTATTTTCAGACTGATTATAAAAATGAGTGATATTCTTTATATAATAACGAAAGTACCAAAACTCATTTAGTTTTAGATTAATAGATGAATCGTTTATTTTAATCTTGATTTTATCAGTCATTATACTGATAGATAANTTANNTGAGAATGATTCTCAATTGCAATAACTAATTGAGAACTATTCTCAATTAATAATAGAAAGAGGATTANTAATTAATATTTAAAGATNTATAAAGTTGAGCCAAAAGCCATAGAGGTCCAATTAATAGAAATTGTAAATCCTCAAAAAAAGAAGGCTTTTCTCCCTCTATTTTATGACCTATAAATTGACCTNTCCATGCAAGAATAAAAATAGTTAGATAAATAAACAAGCTGACATTGGAATGATTTATATAGAATATTAAAAAAAGCATCAAGATACTAATAAAAAGCATCCCAATGCCCATAGGTACTGATAATCTGAAATAATAAACACTAACAAGGGAAATCAATAAAGTAGTTGCATTCAAGTATTCAGAATCAATAATAAACGACAACTTAATCGACCAAAGAAGCCCTAAAAGACTAAGCATAATAAGAGGCACACATACCCAGTGAATCTTTTTATTTATAGGATTTTGGTGACTTTTTCCATATGCATCTAACCAACCCTGGATTGAATTCATATAAGCAGCTTAATCTAGAATTAAATTAATCAAAACAACTAAATCTAATACATCTACAACATTATCAGCATTGACATCTGCAACTACAAAATCAGATTCAGAGAAATCTTGGCTCAAAATTAAAGTCGTAAGCAACACCACATCTAAAACATTTAAAGATAAGTCGCCATTCAAATCTCCTGAATCATAAACCGATTCAGGCTCAAAAGAACCATTTCTAAGCTCATTTCCTCTATGCATGCTCCAACTATTATTGATACTTGATACATCTTTAACATCTATACCAAACAATGTTGTATTTGCTCCCATAAACACTTCAACATCTCCATCATTATCTATATCAGTAACCATTGGAGAGCCTGTGATCCCTACACCTGTATCAACAGGGAAATAATCTAAACTTTGATTAGCTGAATTGATTGCTACAATTGAGCCATCAGTAGTACCAAAAATGATTTCCACATCTCCATCATTGTTTAAATCTGATATAACNGGAGANGTAATTACNGGNCTNCTAACATCAATTGGAAATCCATCTAAATCATTACCATGCTTATCTTTACCATAAATAAAACCATCATACGAACCGTAGAAAATGCTCACACTATTACCATACTTATAAAAAGCTGGAGAGGTTCTAATTCTATCATTGGTTGAAAACTGATAAACCAATTCACCATCAGCCTTTAGACCATACAAATTATGATCATCACTACCTGCAAAAATATAATTTTCCCCATCTATTTCAGCAATAGTTGGAGCAGACTTGAACTTTTCAGAAGCTGTATGCAATATGCTCATTTCAGCATTATCATTAATTAAAATAATCTGTTTATCAGTTTGAGTACTTACAACAATATCCTCCCTNCCATTACCATCCAAGTCCTTCAATGCAACCCCTCTTAAAGTTCTTTGATTTAATGTGACAGGAAACCCTGCAACACTACTGCCATCTGAATTTAGCACAAAAACTTTACCATCAGTTTCNTATCCAGCTACAACAATTTCATTCAACTCATCACCATCAATATCTCCAAGTGCTGGAGACCCCATCATAAATTGNCCTGTTTCATATTCTAATTCCATATTACCGTAAATATCTATTATATATATATGCTTATTTTTGCTTGAAAATACTAGCTCAATAACACCATCGCCATCTATATCATCTGCTGCAGGAGAACCCCATATTTGCGGACTTTCTCCTTCTAATTGAAGAGGGAAACCNGGCAATGACTCACCCTGACTACTAATACCATGTATAACACCACCATAATCACCAAAAAACAATTCCTGATANCCATCTCCATCTACATCTATTGCTAAAGGAGAAGATTCAATCGTCTGATTATTTAAAAATGGAAACGATAATTGATTAATTGAAACATCAAAATCAATTGAATAATTCTCAAAATAATCTTGACCTACAAGATACACATCTAAACTATATGTGCCAAGTTCAATGTCGTCTGATATATTGACTAAAAAAGGACTAGAACTATTTATAAAAGTATCNCCTGCATCAATACTATTTATATAAAAAGTATCAGAAATAATAGATACTCCAGGATCACTAGAATCTAACTGCACCTCGATATCATTACCGTCTGACCAAGGAATAAAATTTTCTAATTCCAAAANAATCTGAANCTCTTCGCCNGGNTTGATAATACCATCCCCATCTCCACCANTTTGATCGCTTATATCTACAGCATTAATAACTAAATTAGGAATAGATAAGTCCTGTGGTTCAATTTTTGTCAAAGCTCCTTGATCATAACCAAAGCCTCCCAAAGTGCTCAATGGAAAAAATCCATTGTTATATCCGCCCCATCCCCAATTACAATGAAACATATCNCCTTCATAGCCATCTATATTCCAAGCATGACACCCATCAGTACTACAACCTCTATATATAATAGGCCTATGTANATCAAGATCNTCAATTAATTTTTGTCTATATACACTATCAGAGTAGTTTTCAGGATAAATCCCTGTAATTGTTGATTTGAAATTNAAATAATTAACCATTGCATGATATGTAGAAGGNGATTGAGGACCCATTACCCATGCACCAGANCCACTCGCTCCATAATTCATATTAACNGCTATTCCAGCATGAAGNAATAACAACTGAGATGCGGGGGTCCCTANATTATTTTCCATATCNTCATAATCATAAAAAGTATTGCCAAAATCAGCATACAAATATCCGTAAGGTGAATTATATCCATGGTCATCGCTACCATACTGCGGATATTCCCAATAATGCATCACTTGACCCATTGAAACCGCTACACAGCCAACAAGAGCGCGACCATCAGGTCCCGCCTGATCATTTGGACACAGNGTATTCCAAGTAGCCCCTTGATCAAACCTAGAAGATAATAATGGAGCCATATTGCGTAAATTTGAAGGCTCAACANTAGNACTNGTATACTTAAACCATCTTTCTTCTATATAATTCGTAGCAGNAATATTTTGGCTTATAGATGTTTTTATTTCTTCTTTAAATAAATCNGTTAAATATNTGANATTGGGAGACATCTCATCTGAATAAATAAAATCGTCTTCAAATCCATACCCCAATATTGGAAGNACTCTATCATCAGCAGAGACCAATACAAATCCTTTTGGAGCCAAATTGAATATATAGAACAAATCATAACCATCTTCTGAAATCAAATCAACTGAGCGGATTTCATAATCAGAAACATCACCTCTTTCAATTAATAAATTTGAAGCCACCCGAACAGCAGTTTCTTGATTCACATTTAAAGAAAATGACAACGATAAAAATAAAACAGCAATAAAAAATCTAATCATAGATAAATACCTTTTTATAATAATGAATAAATTACATAATTAGTTTAAATTTTTAATGAGCATTTTTGTATCAAAATGTTTCTTGTTAATTATAATAAGAACATATGAATTTTTTATAATCACAATATGCACAATTCATAAAACTTGGATTCGCTGAAAAAATACTTGAAGATATATCTTCCGCTAATTCATTAATGGAATTTTCAAACTCTTCAATCTCCTCAATATCAAACTCAACTACTTGCTCTGGGTTTTTGAATCGCAGAGAAAGTTCTCCTGCAAATATCGAACTGTAATCATTCTTTATTTTATCATGCATCTTACTACCTTCATAATAAACCGCTAATGCATATATAGGGAGTTGAAAATCTTTTTTAAGCTGTGTTGGTTTTTTTTGAGTTTTAGATGTTTTATAATCATAAATAATCAATCTNCCATCATCATCTATATCTACTCTATCAATAACACCCGACAAAATACACTTTTTCATATTTATCTTAAAATAATGTTCAAATAATATTGGAGATGCCGGATTACCATCTAAATATGAAGCATAATTGCTCAACATGTGTTTGGCATCCTGATAATACTGTTCAGATTCACAACTATAAGCATAGAAAATACCATTCCAATTTTTATCCAATATTTCAATTAAACTATCAAAGCCATTTAAATTATTTTCATGAAATTCTTGAAGAACCTTATGGACCACATTCCCCAATGTAAAAATAGAATTATATCGAAAACCTGGTATAGCATCTAAATTAGAATACTTATAAAGCAATTGACATTTATTATAATTATTTATTCTACTTGATGATAAATATATCAAANCCTCTTGATTCAATTTATTAAAGCTATATGTTTCAGAATGAAGCTCTTTTTTTGCATCCACCAAAAAATCCTNTTCTATCATTTTACAATCGTATAAATCCTTATCAATTTCACCTAGAAATTTTGAACGCCTTTTATCTGTTGACAATAAATACAACCTCTCCTTGGCTCTTGTTACAGCAACATAAAAAAGCCTCCGNTCTTCCTCAATATGACATACTTTTTCATCTAAAGCATCAATACTCCAACTCTTAAACTCTAATGGCAAATCAGTTGCAAAATCAATCTTCCTATTAGCTTGTGGAAATTTTGAACTTTGAAGAAATGGCAAAAAGACAAAGTCAAACTCCATACCTTTAGAATTATGGACAGTCATTAAATTTATCACACCTTCAACAGGCTCATTCTCTACATGAACTATATGAGCATTATTATCCATCATAAGATTTATATACTTACAAAGACTTTGTACATTATTTGTTCTATAAAAATTGTTGAATTTTTTAAATATGTCTTTAACTTGATTAATTAAACAAATTTCAAATTTTGAAAAATCATCTTTTTTAATAAATCTAACCAAATTATCTACAAAGTTATCTATAGCACCATATCCATTTAATATTTTTTTAAGATTACATATCCATTCATATTCAGAATTATTAAAGCACTTCCTGTTAGCAATGCAAGCCTCTAACAAGTTCTCTTCATTTTTTTCTATATCAATTAAAGTATTAATGAATTTCTTAGAAAATTTATCTCTTGAAAGCCTAATCATTGAATGCAATGCATATTTAGAGCATGCTGCAATATTTATTGCTCCTATAACGTCTTTAACTATTGACTGCTCAAACAACTTGCTGTTGTTATAAGAATGCAAAATATGATTATCATCTAAAACTTGAGCCACAGAGCTACAATCTGAATGAGTTCTGCATAGTATAGCTATTGTATTATTTCTCTTGTTCTTTTCAACTATGTTTTTGATTTTTTGAACTATCTCAGATAGCTGTGAACTAAAATTACCAACATGCAGTTCTACTAGTCCTGTATTTGAAGTATCAACTGAAGAATTTAAAGCTTTTTTATCCATACGATTATCATTATTGATAATTACAGAATTTGCTATATCTAATATCTCCTGTCTAGATCTGTAATTTTCAACTAATTCAATCTTTTTATAATTAGGATTTTTAGAGTATAAATTATGAAAATCGTGCATATTGTATGAATTGGCACCCCTAAAAGAATATATTGACTGATCATCATCTCCAACGATAGTGATATTTTGATGATGAATCGCAATTTGATTAATTATTTCTGAAAATGCATAGTTATTATCCTGAAATTCATCAATAATTATAAATTTGTATTTATCCTGNAGGTCTAATAGAACTTTCGATTCCATTGTTAAAAGNTTCCAAACATCATAAATCATATCTTCATACTCAATAAAACCAGATTCTTTTTTAATCTTTCTAAAGTCTTCAAAAGTATCAACTGAATCTATTATNTGACGATAAANCTCGTCTTCCTCATCAGATGTAGAAGTTAAACGATTCAAGCAATCATCTTTAATTTCAATNAATCTATCTTTAGATATAAGTTCTTGACAAAATTGATCATGAATTGAAAGCAATGACTTAATAGCCTTTATAGGAAACCGATTGTACCTTCTACTATTAAATGGGCTAAAAGAATCAATTTTATTAAGAAAAAGATAAACTAAATCATCTTTTTCTATAATAACAGGCACAGAGGAATATCCTAACTTTTGATAATTATCTTCAATTAATATTTTTGCAAATGAATGAAAGTTAGAAACGTTTATTAAATCACTATTAGGTATANTCTNTTCTAATAACTTTTTTTTTAAATTNTCTGTAGCCTCAACTGAGAATGTTAATGCCAATATTGATTCAGGAGCAATNGATGTATCATTGGCTATATGCTGAATTCTACTTAATATAGTAGTAGTTTTACCNGTTCCGGCACCAGCTAATATCAATAANGGNAAAGGTCCATGCTTAACAGCTTTAAGCTGTTCATCGTTTAATTTCATTTATTTCATTAATACTAATTTTTGATTAACAGATTTATTGTCAGAAATTATTTTAGCAAAATAGATTCCACTAGGATAACCAGAAGCATCCCAATTAACATTGTGAAATCCTCCAAAGAAATAACCTTCTACCAGAACCTCAATCAACCTTCCATTAATATCATATATAGAAACATTTACATCTGAATCGCGGCTCAAACCAAACTCAATATTTGTCGCTGGATTAAAAGGATTTGGATATGCCGAAACGATAGAAACATGATTTGGAATATTTATATTAGTTAATACACCAGAATGGAATATTTGATTATTATCCCAAGAAGGAATACTTTCACCAGCTAATATATGCCTATTACCGTCTAAATCTAAAAGTTCAAATCGAATATTGTCGCCTGATTCTAAGTATCCTGCAGTCTCAATAGAATTGTCATAACCCATCGCTGGAACATCTATATATTCACCGGTCCATTGACGAGCCCCAACCAACACATCTTCATTATAAGCTAATATTAAAGAACCAGAATCTATACTTACGCCATCAACTATAACATCTTCAATAAAATAAAATGCCTGATTCATTGATTGAACATAACCCATTTCCTGAGGAGATTTTCTAACATTAGAGTTCACAGTTCTAACTAAATCTTCATCAGAAATATCAAAATTAAAGTCGAAACCCTCACTAACCTTAAACCAATAACCTTTATTACCTTGGAACTCAGTTAGACTACCTACCCAATTTCCATTAGGCAATAAACTCGCTGCCTCTCCCTCTCCAATAAAACCATTAATATAATCATGGTACTCATCAGAAACAGCATCGCTAACCGACATAGGAATATTTGATGGATATGAAATTAAATTTGCTCCTGCATGTAAATCATAGACTAAACTAGGATCCGATGGAATAGCGTCTGAAACTGAAAGAACACCAGGCCCATCTATTTTAACCCAATACCCAGAAGTTTCACTTATTTCAGTTAAACTACCAACCCAGTTTCCATTTGGCAATAAATTAGCAGCCAAACCTTCACCTATCACCCCTATCATCACATCATCTAGAGAACTCATCATATTATCAAGAGAGTTGTCTTCTGGAACAGCATAAAAACTAATTAAATTAGCACCTTCATGCAATTCCATAGAAATATCAACATTAGAAGAACATTCGTCAAACCCCGTACTACCACCTACACATTCACCACAATCATCTAGATATGCATCGCCAAAACAATCACCATTACAATCTTGGCCTGCATTATTTCCATCGCATATACCGCAGTCATCAAATATCAAGCTTCCACCACATTCACCTGCACAATCCAATACATTACCATCACAGTCACATGCACCTTGATCAATACCATCGC
>NZVQ01000034.1 GCA_002701525.1 Fidelibacterota bacterium
TGGGACTTGCGTACGATTAACAATCAGGAGGTGTCTCCTGGTTTGTATATATATACTGTAGAATCAACTGATAATAGTGGTAAGGCTATTAAGCATGTTGGAAAATTTGCAATAATTCGATAGGGGGATTAGATGAGATTAAAATATATAATCTTAATGGTGTTGGTAAATATTTGTTTAACTCAAACATATAGAGAAATTCCAGATGTGGTGACTAAAGTTGGAACATCTGTTGGTAATTGGCTGAAATTGGAAACCGATGCAAGGGCTGTTGGTATGGGGGGAGCTCAGGTGGCTGCTGGTGAAGGTGTTTCGGCATTATCGTACAATCCCGCTTCTATTGCTTTTATGGGAGGGACTCAATTGTATTACTCTCATACTAATTATGTTGCAGATATAACTCATGGTTCTATGGCATATGGAACAAGATTGACACCTACAGATTTCTTTGCAGTTCATTATTTTTCAATGAATTCGGGTCCTATGGATGTTACTAATGCATATTATCCTGATGGGACTGGAGAGCAATTCGAGGTTAAGGGGATGTGCTTCAGGGGTACTTATGCAAAAATCATGACAGATAGGCTTAAGGTTGGATTGTCGTTTAAATATATTCAAGAGAGTATATATACAACTAAAATGAATACTGTGGCGATGGATATAGGTTCGAATTTTGATACGGGTATATATGGATTTATTTTAGGTATGTCAATTAGCAATTTTGGATTAGATGGTCAATTTCATGGTGAAGGATTGGATCAGCAGGTTGCAGATACGGTGAGTGTAGATGGAAAGCTTCAAAAAGTAACAGAGAAATTCCCGTTGCCTATGGTATTTAGGCTTGGTTTAAAAAATACTTTTGTGATTAATGAATATAACAAAATTGTGTTTGCTTTTGATGGTGTCAATCCTATTGACTATACAGTTAATGGTAATGTTGGTATGGAGTATTCGTGGAATGAGACTGCATTTTTAAGGCTCGGGACTCACTTGGCTCATGATACGGCATCTTTTACTGCGGGAGCTGGAATTAAGATAGGTAATATCTATGTTGATTATGCATATGCAAGTTATTCTGTTTTAAACGATACACATCAATTTGGGTTTAGGTTTGCATTGGGTGGCGGAGATTTCTATTAAATGAAATTTTTAATTTATAAAAATACTATTATGCTATTATTGGTGGCACCTTTCCTCTATGGAGCTGTGCCTACTGCAGATACTGGTCAGGATATTTCTGAGATAGTTACTTCATGCATCGATAAAGATGTTTTTATTAACATTGATGGCTCAGGGTCTAGTTTGCCTGGTCTTGGTGTTTGTGATACAGGGGCTTGNTCAAATAGTGAAAAATATTGTACTACGAGTTTGGGACCNACAGATGAGCTTTGCAATACAACTGATGATTGTGGAAGCGAAAAGGTATGTGTTGGGGGTGGTAGTGATGGAGCATCTTGTACTGTTGACGAGTCTATTTGTGGTACGGGTACATGTGAATTGTTGAAGCTGTGTTTATCGGAATATTCTCATGAGGCATATTGTGAAGGTGATTGGAATGGCGACGGTGTTCCTGATGGTGTGTGGCAGGCTGAATATCAATATATTGATGAGGCTGCATGTAATGATTTAGAAGGGGTTTCTAATAATAAATGGTATAACTATTCACTAAGTTATAGTTGGGTTACTGATAGTGATGATTTGGAGATTGTAAATAATACAAATGCTATATCCAGCGTAAGATTTGACCCTTTATCTGAGATACAAGTTGAAACAGTTTCTTTAATTGTAAGTAATACTTTTTCAGATACAACTTTTTCAGATACGTCTGATTTGATAATTAGTTTAGACCCTCAATTGCCGTGTGCTGTAGCTGGAGGGGATATTTATTTATGTCGTGCATGCGCTGATCCTTCTTCATCTATTTACAGTTCAGACTATGTTGATAGTGTTTTGTCGGTGATTCAATTGGACGGTTCTGGTTCATATTTGAATGATGAATCAGGTGATTTTAGTTATTTTTGGACTGCTCCTGATGGTTTTGTATTGTCTGATAATGATATAGTTGACCCTCAGTTATTAATTGCAGATAATGATTATGCTGCGATAAAAAAATCAATTCACAACTTTACATTGTCTGTTACAGATAATAGTTCTAATCAAGTCTCTGTGCTCGATACATTGACAATTTATATGAATCCTTCTAAGCCAGTTGCTCCTAAGGTGGAAGTCTATGCTGAAAATGACAAAATCACATTGAATTGGGCAAGAAATGCATCAATGTTCTCAATAGATTCNCTTACAGGNTATTCAGATTTTGAAGGCTANAGGGTGTATAGGAGTATTGATGGTGGTAATACATGGGGTTCNGCTGATGATAGAATTTTTTATAATGGTGCACAGGTGGGTTGGAGGCATNAAGANCAGTCNGATATGTCTGAATTTCAAGATGCCAATTTTTGTGTTAAGGGCTTAGAAAGTACTTTGATTGGTGTTGGATTAGATTTTAATAATTGGGATGAATGTATAGCCTATGAATCATCGCAGAGTANTCCGGATTATTCAAATTGTTGCAATGATGGGTTGGTTAGAGATTCTTCTGTATCCAATTTGGATCCATATGCTCCTTGGATCAATTTAGGTGATGATGNCGGTCTCAAATTTAGTTATATAGATACTAATGTTTATAATGGTAAAGAATATACATATGCGGTAGTTGCATACGATATGGGATTGAGGAGTTATGTGGATGAAATTTCTGGAACAGGTGTTGGTATATGCACAAAGTGTGATGATTCTACAGATGATACCCTAACTGAGCAGCAATGCTGTGAATTGAATTTAGGTGTTTGGGGCTCTGACGATGTTTGTGGTGATGATGACTCTGATCCTGGAAATGTAATTGCTCTTTGTGAAGATCATGCATGGGTGCCTACATATGAATATAATCAATCATGGCCAGGTACCAATCCAGATTCTTTAACTTATGATGGTGTGGATGGGTTTCAAAGTTTGGAGAGTGAATTGATTGAGTCGTTTAATGTTGTTACTGCTATTCCTGGNTTTTATGCTGAAAATGTTGAGAATATATCTAACTTCGCAGATGTCGAAGATTTTGGTGTTCCAGCTGAAGGAAAATTTATGAATAGGGCTCTTGGNACTGTTGGTAATGGAGGTATTTTCTTTCAAATTATTAACCCTTANGATATTACTGATGACAANTATCAATTTGANATTAATGCAGATTATGCAGGTAGTGATGTTGAAATCTTTGAAGGTTATAAAACAGAATCTCCTATGTTGTATGCATGGCAAGTAAGNGATTCGTTGATAGAGAATAGTGATGGTTCTANNGATACTATTTATACTGCTTTGTTTGAGGAAGATGTTAGCATTAGTGAATTAAGNCTTACACCTTTAGAGATATGTGAATTTATGAATCTGCCAGGTGCTAGAATTGAAGGTGNNTGTAGCAGGAGNACTAAGGTGTGTAGTGGGGGCAGTAGAGATGGTAAAGAGTGCACATACGATGACGATTATTGTACAGGAGGAGAGTGTGTAACGCCTTATCAGATTACTGAGTATAGTNATGGAGTCCCTTCTGATTCTGTTGCTATTAATTATTTAGATAGTTATTATGCTTGTATGTGCGATGATGTCCTTGCAGATTTATCAGGAGCAGACGGTTCTGCTTCAGATTATAACAATTGGATTACCGACCCAAATATTACCGAGGCTCAAGATTTAAATACAATTTATTTTCCTCTTTATGAGNTTGAAGATTTTTCAATAAAATATTTATATGAAGATGGTTATGATGAGAATTATACAGAATTTTTAGATGGTTTAAAATTTATATTCAACAATAATGTCCAAAGTATTTCAGATTTAAACAATGGTTCAGTNCAGGTTAACACATTGCAGTCATTTAATGCAGATTCTATTGAAACAAATTTAGCAGATTATATAGATATTAGGCTTGAGTATGGTAGNGGTGGAAGTGTGTTNGAAAACAAGCCTTCTTATAGTTATCGTATTGAATTTAGTGATAGTGCAAAATANGAGGCGAGTGTTGTGACTCCTTCAGGTGGTTGTGCTGGAGAAAGGCCAAATACGCTATTGCCATTTCGTGTTATAAANACTACGACAGGAAAGGTTGTTGGGGTTAATCATGTTGACAAGGGTGGTTTTTATGATGAAGCTGGTGAGTATAATGCGTATGGNACATGTATTGANGATGGTAATCCATGCAGTTCAAGTCAATATTGCAATGTTAACCAATGTGTAGATTTAGAAGGNTATGGTGATTGTGCTTGGGGAAAGAATGAAAGAACCTCTTTCACTCAGGATACTGTTCATGTGGGTTTAACAACTAGAGANACTCCTGAATATACATTTGATTTAAAGATTGATTACAGGGTATTTTCATTGTACTCTAAAGGAATAGATCCTAGTCAGATTACAGGTTGGGTATCGGGTGTTACTTATGAGACGGATGATATTGTTAAGTATAATGATATGTTTTGGAGAGCTTCGTCTCCTCCAGATGCNCTAACTAATCCNGCNTCATGGNTTGATGGTGATGATAATTATAATAGCAATCCNTGGGTNCCTGTTTACCCTTGGGATGATGGGGATTATATAATTATTGAGCCTACAAGATGGTATGTAGATGGAGATAATTGGATTGCGGATTTGTCTAAATTGGGTCAGTCTAGAAGTATTAGCAAAAAAGATTTAGAAAAAATCAGTGTAGTCCCTAATCCATATATTGTTTATTCAGATTATGATGAGACACCNGCTTCAAGGCGATTATGGTTTAATCATTTNCCNAACAAGTGNAGGATCACTATATATACTGTAACAGGCGAGAGAGTTGCTTCTATTCTTCATGATGATGATGCATTGTCAGGTAAGGAGTCATGGGATTTACGTTCTCAGAATGGTGATTTAGTTGCTCCAGGACTATATTTGTATACCGTGGAGTCAGAGGATGGTAATGGTGACTATATTAGCCATATCTCTAAGTTTGCAATTGTAAGATAAGTTTTTACACTCTGTTACAATATAAAATTTCTAATTATCTAGCTTAAATATTAANTTTTCNTGTGGAGGAGGTGTGATTTTTGATGCCTTTTAAGGTTTTCTGTTCGTATATTATACTCCCTTTTTGCTTTAAAATATTTTGATTTAATTAATAGCGGGTGCTGTCCTGCTTAAATAACTTTTTGGAAAGGAAATATCTTATGAAAAGAATGTTTATGTTGTTATTTCTAGTTNCGACAACTTTTTTATTTGCTAGAGAGAGACANTTNTTAAGAAATGATGCTTCAGAGCCTTTTACTCCGACATCTCCATCTTCAAGAGAAGAAATAATTCTTCATGAAGTAGATTTTGAAGGTGATGTTAGTGGTTGGACTAGTGGTAATAGTGGTGGTTGGGAACTTTCTACAGGTGACTCTCACAGNCCAGTACATAGTTATAATTCTCCAGATGTTAATGATTCAGGTGAATTTGCAAGTTATGACTTGTTCTCTGAGACAATTTCACTTCCTGAGTTGGGAGATGGTGAAATTATGCACTTTAAATTTTGGTTATATGCCGANATGCCTGATTTCATTCAAGAAGATGATCCTTCTACTGTAGATGATGAATCTACATTTTTAGCAGATTATTATGGTATATCGATTATGGATCCCACAGCTTTAGCTTGGCATACNTCTGATTTTAGNCCGATAGATGGCGATAATTGGTGGTGTGGAGATGAAGAAGTTGGGGGTTATCTTGATAGTTGGGTGCAGTATTTAGATACTCCAGTGTTTACTATCTCTCCATCGGGAGCAACATTGTCAGCCGATATGCGCTGGGCAATTGAAGANCCTGCAGGTGCTGCAATCGCAGGTACTTGTACAGATGGTTGGGATCAGGCTAATGTGCAGATATCGAATGATGGAGGTNCTACATGGACAGTTATTAATGGTTCCGATCCTTATGATTTTGATTGTGGCTATGGTACTATCTATAATGGTTTTGATGGTGCTCCAGGTTGGGGTGGTANCGAGGATTGGCATAATGTTTCTTTTGATTTAAGTGCATGGGCAGGAGAAGATGTTAGTGTAAGATTTGCATTTTATTCTGATCCAGCATATTCAACAATTGATGCTGCNGATATAACAGGTTTCCAAGTGGATAATATTTTAGTANCATCATTATTGGGAGAGNTTCTTTCTGATACTGGAGATGATCCTAATTCAATGTCTGTGTCTGGTGAGGTTTGGGTTGATCAGCTTTATGATTATGGTGATGAGACACAGCCTGGTGCTACAGGGTGGACAGAATATCTTCCAGGTTATCCATTTAATGGAAATACATATTTAGATATTAGTGATTTTGCGGGTAAGGATGTGGTATTTAGATTTCAGACTCGTTATGATGGGGATCATTATAGTGAAATGGGTCTTGGTGGTCAAGGCACTGGTTTTTGGTTAGATGACTTTGTTATTTATAAGGAGTCTACAGGTTCATATCCTGCTCCNCAAAACTTAACAGCTGTATCGGGAGATTCAGAGGTAGATTTGTCNTGGGATGATATGAATGCATCGGGTACAGAAGATTTTATNTATGATAGTGATCAGCCAAATAATTTTACGGCTATAACAATGGTTGATTCAGCNGCGACTACTATTGGTTGGGCTGGTTCTTCATTTGTTTTTGGAGGTTCATCTACAGTTAACTCAGTTGATATATATCAGCTTCCAGGCAGTGCTTATCCAGCAACTCATCCTGATATGCAGGTGTGTGCTTTTTCTACAATAGGAACATTGTATAGCAATGAGGCTGTTGGGTGTGTTGATGTTGATGCGAGCTCTTTATTAGATGGTTGGAATACTGTTGTGACTGATTGGAATTTGTCAGGGAGCTATATTATAGCTCACAGTTTTAACTATTTATATGGNGCAGCTTTAGATCAATCTACTAGCGGGGATAATAGTTANTTTAATTTTGGTTCGGATGCAAGNNATCTTGGGTCTTGGGANTCACAGTTGTCTGCNGATGGATCGTTTGAAGGAGATTGGGGTATTAGAGCTAATATTTCTTATCANTCTGCAGGTGTTACTTATAGTATCTATACTGATAATGCATTGAGTGCTTCTGGCTTGACAAATAATGCATTTACTGTAGGAGGTTTAGAGAATAATGTTTCGTATGATTTTTATGCTACAGCAACATATCCTGATGGTGAAGAAAGTGGTCCTTCAAATATCGCTACAGCGGTTCCTTTTCCTCAAACTGTTCATGAGGAGGCTAATGATGATGGAACAGCTGAGGCTGGGTTTAATTCAGGTGGGAGTAATTATTCGGCTGTAAAGTATGTAGCTAGTGCTGCTGGTGAAGATGTTTTGTTTTTCAAGTGGTATCAGTTGGAAGATGGTGGAGCATTTTATGTTAAGCTTTGGACAGACGATAATGGTCCTGGAGAAGAAATTTATAGTACTATCGCAACGAGTGGTGTTACCGGTTGGAATCAGAAAGATATATCAACTGCAGAATTAAATGTTTCAGGTCCATTTTGGATTGGGACTAAGGAGTTTACGTCTACAAGACCATTTGGATTGGATACTAGTAGCGATGATGGAATGTCATATTCTTCTGATGATAATTGGGCAACTCAAACAGCTGTTTCAGGGAACTTAATGTACAGAGTGTTTCTTGATGATGTTGGTGGAGGTGGTAATGAATGTGATGGTGATTTAACAGGCGATGGGGCTATTAATGTTCTTGATGTGGTTTCGCTTGTTAATGTAATTATGGGAACAGGTAATTCTGGTCCTTGTGATGATATTACTGGTGATGGAGCGGTAAATGTTTTAGATGTTGTATCATTGGTGAATATCATAATGGGTAATTAATAATTAAAACAGGAGGTGTTAGAAATGCGTAAAACAATATCGTTAATTGCGATACTTTCGCTAGGTGTTTCGCTTGTTTTTTCAGGTGCAAAGCTTGCAAATGATAAAGTAACTAAGCTACCAGCGAAAAGAGCATTTAAGATGGAGCCTATGAATGGCTACCAAAGTTCGAGTGTTAGTGGTCATGGTCCACAGCATGTTGATAATAATAGAGATTCATATGATTTTATTCAAGTGGATGAGTCTAAAAATGGTTACGGGATGATTGTTTCTCCTACTAAGCCGCTATACTTAAATCCTGATGCGGGATTATTTTTTGTTTATAGGCAATGGGCTGGAGATGCAGGTACAAGTGGTCAGATAGGTGCTAGTTTATGTGTGGATTGTGCTGATCCTGCAGATTTTGTTGGTGCTTCATGGACTACATATACCAATGTAAACGGTGCTTATGAAATTGGTCGTTATCCAAGTGCTTTAGGAAACGAAGATTATCCTTATGCTATTTGGAACGAGTATACTGGTACTGGTGCTCCTTCTTATGGAGGTCGTCCATTTTATGCTTATGATGAGTTCGGATGGGATGGCGGTTCGTTTACTGCTCCATATGATACTGATTTAACATGGAATGACGGAAAAGATTTATGGGTAGGTTCTCCAACTCATGATGTTACTGCTGATGGTACTGATGTATTTAATATTTCATATACAGATTGGACACGTGCTAATTGTTGGGTTTTTCACAGTGAAGCTTATCAAGATGGTTATATAGTATTTCAAAATGAAGTTATGTTTATTAATGAAGATGCTCATTTAGTTGGTGGTGATGATGAAGGTTCTTATACCTCTACTCCTGTGCTAGCTAATATGGTTCCTGTAGAGGTAGATGGTGAGATTCAAGGTATTGGCTATGGAGCTGTTACTGGATATTTTTCAGGTGCAGATGTTGATGCGAGTGTTGTTCCTGAATCCACTACTCATACTTTGATTTTCAAGCAAACTTTAGATTATGGTCAAACTTGGGGACCTAATGGTCTAGCTGCGGGATCTGCATATTATTATATTCCAGATGATGTATTTAATCATATGATGTCATCTGGTGCTTTTCCAGAGGGTTGGACCGATCCTGATAATTGCCCAGATTCAGAGCCGTACTCATGGAATAAATTATTCTTGACCTACGATTTTGATGTTAAGACAGATAGTGATGGTAATCCTCATTTTGTTGTAGGGCTTCTTCCTACTGATGGGGAGTATGTTTATCCAGGGTTGATTCCCGATAATGGCTTTTGGCATTTCACGATTGACAAGGACTATTTAGCTTATGAAGACCAAGGTGAGCCTAATACTCCAACAGGTTGGAATTATTCTTTTGTTGCTTCTATGAATGATTCTTGGGCTTGGAACGATCCGGGTGGAAATTCACTTTGGCAATCAACATTTCCAAGTTTGACTCTAAGTGCTGAAGATGATGATGTTATGTATGTTGTCGCCAGTAAGGTTTCTGAGGGAGCTGAGACGGATCCAGATGGTGACCCATGTACGCTAGATTCTTTTTATGAAGAATGGACAATGGATAACTATGTTATCAAGTCTACCGATGGAGGTGAAACGTGGTGGTGTCCTTGGAATGCTACTGATACGCATTGGGAAGATGTTAACGGAGATGATATACAAGATAATAATTATGATGAAAATTACTATGATGAAACATTTGCTCATGGTGCCAATGAGGCAGACGATGATGGTGTTTATATGTGTTATCAAATGCCTGACTTTGTGTATGGTACAACTACGGGTGATCTAGGATTTGCAGATAATAAACAGCAAGTATATATTGCATATGCAGAGCTTACATCTGAACCTGAATGTGAAGACGATGATTCAGGGTGCTCTGCTCAGTTAGGAGATGCTAATGGTGATGGTACTGTTAATATTCTAGATATTGTTGGTATGGTTAATTGGATTTTAGGGTCTGGTAGCATTGCTGTTGAGTGTGCCGCTGATTACAATGAAGACGGTACTACAAACATCTTAGATATTGTGGCTATGGTTAATTCTATTTTAGGTGGAGGAAGAGTTGCGTATGGAGATTTAAATGATGCAACATTCGCCTCTATTTTAAGAGAAGGTGAGTCTGTAAGTTTGTCTTCAGATGGTTATGTAGGTGCGGTTCAGCTTACATTGAAGCATGAAATTGACGGTTTTTCAATCGATTTAACAGATAAATCATTAATATCTGAATATAACACTATAGGTAAGAAAACTGAATTGATGATTGTGTTACCTGACAACTCAGATCAGGTGCTATTTAGTGCAGAAGGTTCTTTTGAGATTGTTGAAGCTTTTGTCGCTAACAGTGCAAATTTTGTAGATGTATCTATAGTTGATCAGTATGCAATTATGTCTAGTTATCCGAATCCGTTTAATCCTCAAGCTACAATTAGCTATGAGCTATATGCTGATACTGAGGTAGAGTTGGCTGTGTTTAATATGCTTGGCCAGAAAGTAGCTACTTTGGTAGATGGGTTTGTTGAGGCTGGAAATTATAGTTCAATTTGGAATGGTCAAGATGCTTTTGGCAAAGAAGCTTCTTCAGGTGTTTATATTCTTAAATTGACTACGGATAATGAGATAATTTCAAATAAAATCACTTTATTGAGATAATATTTCAATCTGTTTAATTAAAAAAAAGGGGGGAAGATTTATTCTTTCCCCCTTTTTTATTACATGATTACAATTATCACTATTGTAAATTCACTTATTTTGTCAGTAAATTATCAAATGGGTTTTGCCCTTACCCTTTTAAAATAAAAAAATATATTCTAGGAGATTATTCTTATGTTTAAGAGATTTTTTATAGTATTGTTATTTGCAAAAATTTCAAGTCTTGTATTTGCTTCTGAAGATATACATCTTTATATTGATAATTTTGATGCCTCTGGAGATACGGTTACATTTGATATAATGATGAACAATAGTGTTCCTGTTTATGGAGCTCAGTTAGATATTACATCGGGAGATGGTAGTTTTACTGGTAGCGATACTGAAGATTGTAAGTGTTTAAACGGTGCAGTTCCTGATGATTGCGATGAGTGTTATTTTGATTTTGGACCAGATCATCTTAAAAGTAATTATGAGAAAGATGCTTTTGGTTCTGATTATAATACGTCTGTAAATAGCTGTTATGATATAGATGAGGAGTCTGTTTCAGGTTATTGTACAGACCTTCAGTATGATTCTGAATCAGAATGTGAAGAGCTTGGTAAGTGTGTAAGGTCAAATGGTGAAAAAACCTCTTTTGATTATGATTGTTGGATTTCTGGTGTTCCAAATGATGTAGATTTTGCCACATGCACAGTTACATTGGAAAGTGATTTGGATCCTGTTTTTAACGATTCGGATAATAATGGATTGGTTGATGCATGCGAGGTNGAGCATCAGGCATGTGAAAATGTTGGTGTTGATGCTGCTGGAGATATATGTGATCAATCTTTAGATTCGAACAATTGTGGTTCAAATGGAGATTCTGCATGCTGTTTTGATGCTGGAGCTGTCTTTAAAAACTGGGATGAGGATTTATGTGAAGATGACCTTGGATTATGTGATGGTGAATTTTCTGGTGATGAATGTGGATGTGTTTATGATAGTTCGACAACATGGGCAAGTTCAGGGGCTGAGTGGTATCCCTATGATTTATGGTACCCTTATAGCCTTCCAGCAGTCTGCGAAAGCAATACTGATTTAAATGGTGAGAGTTATGATTGGTTATATGCGAATACCGACCCAAACAAAGATGATTATTTAATTGATGCAACCGCCCTTTTAGAGTCTGAGTATGCTGACAATGAGGGGAATTATCAATATTGCATTGTGCCTGGTCCTCAAGATGGTGGTGAAGGTATGATTCCAGGNTCTACTGAGTCTTATGCTTCTTATATAGCTTATGGAGATGAAGAGGCTTCTGGTTACAATATGGCTGGGCACTGTTCAAATGCCGACGGAAGTCCAGTTGAAGGTTTTTGTGTAGGAAATGGAGATCAAGGGACGGTTAATGGTGAAATATTAGATTGGCCTCAGAGTTGCTGCTCTAGTACCGTTGGTGCCCTTTGGTTGACTCCTTACAGAGATTACGAGCAGTGCACTCAAGACACCTATACTACGATAAATAATATGCCTAATGATGATTTTGTATGGACAGCTTACGATACTCGTTCAGTTTGCGAATCTAACAAAGGGATATGGATAGGTTCAGAAACTGGGTCTGAAGGTAATGATTTATTTGATACTGGTGAGAATCTTGTAGATTCTAAGCCATTTTTGGATATTGTTGAAGTTGAAAATTCTAGTCTTCCATCGGGTGCTGTGATGACACTGGGTATTAATCCAAATTTTAATGGCGGTGGGGATAGAGTTGTAGCATTCTCATTTACTCCGGGTACAGTGATTTGGCCTGAAGTTGCCAATAATCAGTCTCAATTGCTTTTTTCAGTAAAAGCAACTAAGACTGATCAATCTGGTGTTGCTACAATAATGTCCAAAGGGATATGTCAAAGAATATCAGGTGAGATTGGTGATGAAGATTTTAACACTAATAACTGTGTTACAGAATTTGTTTTTTCTGATGGCGACTCTAATCCTATTTCGGTTTATTTTGAGCCCTACATATGGGATTCAGCCCAGTCTTCAGGTTATAGTTTAAGTGCAGGGGCAAATTCTGATGGTATTTGCTCTTCGCATGCAGGAGAGACAATGAGTGCGGATAGTGCATGCAGTTCTTATTGTGGAGATGGATATTGTGACAGTGCTAGTGAAGATTATATTTCTTGTGCATTTGATTGCGAATCAATGATGGGCGATGGATATTGCGATCTTTATCAGGGTGAAACATTTGAAAATACTACTGATTGTGTAGAGTTTGGGTGCGGAGATAATGTATGTTCAGGTTCAGAGACTTCTTTGACATGTGCTTCTGACTGTCCATCTATATGTGGTAATGATACATGTGATGATGGTGAAGATAATGTTAATTGCAATCAAGATTGCAGTCTTACATGCGGTGACGGACTAGCTACATGTGATCCTGGAGAGAACTTTTTGAATTGCGATGTTGATTGCGACTCTTATGATGGAGATGGTGTGTATCATCACATCGGTATAGGTGGCACTGAAGATGAGACAAGTGTAGACTATCAACTCGTTTGCGGTGACGGTTTTTACCATTATGAAGGTTTAACCATTCAAGGTTTGACTACTACATCAAATAATGCTGAAAAATATGATTGTGTGGACTATGAGATTGCATGTGGTGATGGTGTTTATCATTATCTGGGTCTTACAATTAATGGGATTACCGCAGACTTAAGCAATGCAGAGACAAATATTTGTACAGACCCCGTTTGTCAAGATGCGGACGATTATGATAATGATGGAAATGTTGATGAATGCTATGATTATGCACGACCTGAGAATGGCCCTGAAGGCTCTACGGTGACCCCTATATTGAATGATGGTGTATGTGATTGCGAGGGAGTTTGTGGTGATTATTCATCTTCAAATGAGAATCCTGGGAATGAATCAGGCTGTGATTCTGTATGTGGCGACGGATTTTATCATCATGCAGGCAATGATTTGCCAGGCACTGAAAGTTCTGACTGCGGAGATTACATTCCAGCTTCTAACGATGGTATTTGTGACGGCTTTTCCGGCACAGGAGAAAGTGCTCCCAATGGAAATGGTGAGTACTCTGGCAATGATAATGCATGTGTAAGTATTTGTGGAGATGGATTTTGTGATGTAGATGAGAGTTGCGATGCGGACTGCGTTGGGGTTTCGGGTGATGGAGTTTGTGCTCGTTGGACATTTGATAATAATGGAGACTCTTTAGAAAATATTTATAATTCATCAGATTGTACATATAATACAACTGCTCACAATGTATGCGGGAATGGAATTTGCGAAGATGGTACAGGTGGAACTGTAAGCTGGGGAGAGCAGGTAGGTGCGGATAATTGCAATGAAGATTGTGCGGAATGCGGTTCTGGTGGCTGCTCTTTTGGAGAAGATGATAATGCTAATTTATGGTACTGTTATGAAGATTGTTTTACATGTAATACGGAAGATTTTTTAGGTACAAATGACGGCTGCCAAGCAGGGGATGAATCGGCGGATCCAACCAGTCCGTTGTTTTGTTATGAATGTTGGGAATCTTGCGGAGATGGTGTATGTGAAGGTCCTGAGAATAGTGGCAATTGCGATGGTATTAATGGTGATGGGGATTGTTTAAATATTGACAATCAGGAGATTGCTGAATATTCATTATCAAAAAACTATCCAAACCCATTCAACCCTNCAACTACAATAAACTACTCTGTTAAAAATGCAGGTAATGTTAAAATTGATATATACAATGTATTAGGTCAGCATGTTTATACTTTGGTAGATGGATATCATTTACCTTCAGTTTCTTACGAGGTTATATGGGATTCGTCTAGTCAGTCAACGGTACCGATTTCTTCAGGTGTTTATTTTTACAAAATGATTTCTGGAGATTTTTCTAGGCAAGGAAGGATGACTATCGTCAAGTAATTATTTTTTTAAAAAAAATAAAATAAAACTTGTTGATACTTTAAAAAAGTGTTTAAATTATGAAGCTATGCTCGAAAGGGCATAGTTTTCTTTTGAAGTAAAGATTTTTGAAATTGAGAAATACGTGAATATATAATCC
>NZVQ01000035.1 GCA_002701525.1 Fidelibacterota bacterium
CCAAGTCCAAATTTAATGTTGTAAACAATGAGGCTGCATCTTGTGCATGATGAGTTCCGTAAACATTATCGCCATGAGCTCCAACCTGTGGAGCTGGAACAAATTTATTTGATTGACTAACATCATTTGATCGACGTATTAAGTTAAATCTTCCTTCAACAAGATTTTCCTCCCCATCACTTAATGCCAATGTTTTGACAATTGTACATAGATTGTGAGTATTACATGAAACTACTTGAATAAATCTATCATCTTCAATATTTAAGGCTTCATCATTTATTCCTCTTGCATACATTTTTCCAAAACCAACTTCACTACCCTGTGCGATAAAACCTTTAGTGTTATGCAAAAACTTTTCATAATAATCTACTTTGTTTTTTTGACCATAGCCTTTAGGTGTGCAATCAATTACCACCGATGCTCTATCGATAGCCTGTTCAGTACTGAACTCAGGTTTTAGACCAAGGCTATTAAACCCATCAAATTTTTCTTCATGAGTTGTTAATCTGGCACCTCTTTTCATCAAATTCCTAACTTTTGATCTATCTGTTGTCAATGGTGAATTTTTATGAAATGTTATTTCATCTATACCTAACTTATCTTTGAAATCCGACAATAAACCAATCAATGGTTCTCCTATTGTTCCCGTACCTACTACATGCACTATTTTCCTTGACATAAAAAACTCCTTTTATTTCTAACTACAAGCTGTAATCAACTTTATCCATTAAATATAATTTCAATTCTTGCATATTATGTTTTTTTAAATAGTTGAGCTGTAAATCATGCTCCGTACCATCAGACAACACATCCTCAACCATATCAACAATATCTAAATTGTTAAAATAAATCAATGCATCCTTTATATAATTTATCATATCCAAAACACTATTTCTTATACTAATTATTCCATTACTGCTAAAATTACTAATTTTTGCATCTAAACCAAATCTAGAGGCTTTCCATAGAGAATCTAATAACAGTTCATAATTATAATCTTCTTGCAAATTACCATTCCGCAAATCTAATGAAGCTTGATAAACTAGTGCTTGGCATATAGCTGCCAACATTTTTACTCTTGATATATCACGCTGAGCATCGCACATTCTAAACTCAATTGTCCCAAAGTCTGTATGGGGTCTAATTTTCCACCAAAGATGTCTATCTTTAGCAATAGCTTTAGTTTCCTTTAAAATTGAAATTAAATTAATAAAATCATTAGCGGATTCAAACTTAGGTGGAATATGGGTTCTAGGAAAATTACCAAAACTCATAGTCCTAGAAGATCTAAAACCTGTATGTATACCTTCAAAGAAGGGGGAGTTTGCACTCAATGCTAAAAGAGGGGCCGTCCACCGTCTCAAGCTATTTGTCAACCTAACAGCTTCATCTAAATTGCTAACCGCAATATGGAAATGATTAGAAAATGTAATATTTCTTGAAGCATAGTACCTCAAATTATCTTTAACCCAATTATAAGAATCATTATCAATAAACTTTTGGTCAATAGGCTGTGCTGTTGGATGAGTACCTGAGATTCCTATTCTATAATTGTATTTTTCACCCAACTCTTTCAAATAGGTTCTGAGGCTAATCAGCTCCTCTACAGCTTTATTTACAGTATTGCAAACCGATGTATTAGATTCTATTTCAGACTGAATTAGCTCATAACTAAACCTTTGTTTTTTATTTGAATTAAGATTTTGCATAATCTGATTTGCTCTATTTACTAAGTCTCCAGACTTAGGGTCGCATATCATATATTCTTCTTCTATCCCAATGGTAAAAGGAGTATTTTTAAAATCTTTTTTTAATTCAATACTCATATATTTAAAATTTTATATAATCGGATTTTCATTCCACTCTCCAAAAACCACTTTCATTGCATTTACAATCTCACCTAATGTAGCATATGACTTGGCAGCTTCAATAATTAAAGGCATCAAATTTTCATTTGTTTTACATGCAGATGTAATGCTTTCAAGTTTATTTAGAACTTCATCTTTATTTCTTTCATTCTTAACTTGATTCAATCTATCAATCTGATCCTTTTGAACTTTTTCAGATATTTCTAGTATAGGGATATCTACCTGCTCATTCTCTTTAATAAATTCATTGACTCCAACTATGATTCTATTTTTTTTATCTACTTCTTCTTGATAATAACTTGATGCTTCTGCTATTTCTGATTGGAAAAAACCTGATTCAATACACGGGATAACTCCACCTAAACATTTTATTTTGTCAAAATATTCATATGCCTGTTTTTCTATTTTATCTGTCAAGGATTCTACATACCATGATCCTCCTAAAGGATCAATGGTATTAGCGACACCAGTTTCATATGCTATTATTTGTTGAGTCCTAAGTGCTATTTCTGCAGCTTTTTCAGATGGGAGTGCCAAAGTCTCATCCATTGAATTAGTATGCAATGATTGAGTGCCGCCGAGTACAGCAGCTAAAGCCTGCATAGATGTTCTTGCAATATTATTTTCTGGCTGCTGCGCTGTTAACGAAAAACCTGCTGTTTGCGTGTGAAACCTTAACTTTAAAGATCTTTCATTTTTTGCATTATATTCTCGTTTTAATACATTTGCCCAAATTCTTCGNGCAGCTCTAAACTTTGCAATTTCTTCNAAAAAATCAAGATGAGAGTTGAAAAAAAATGATAACCTTGGTGCAAATTCATCTACATCCAAACCAGCATCTAGNGCATGATTTATATATTCAAATCCNTTTGANAAAGTAAATGCTAATTCCTGTGCTGCNGTCGAACCAGCTTCTCTTATATGATAGCCACTAACAGATATTGTATTATATTTTGGCATTTTTTCTGTNCAATACTTAATCATGTCAACAGTAATTCTCATTGATTCTCGAGGCGGATATATCCACTCTTTTTGAGCAATAAATTCTTTTAATATATCGTTTTGAAGAGTTCCATTTATCTTAGANAAGTCTACACCCTGCTTTTCTGCGACTGCAACATAAAATGCAAAGATAATTAAAGCAGGACCATTTATAGTCATAGAAACACTGATTTCTGAAAGATCTATACCATCAAATAATACTTCCATATCCTTCATTGAACTAATAGAAACTCCGCAATGACCAATCTCTCCATTAGAAATTTTATGGTCAGCATCATAACCCATTAAAGTTGGCATATCAAATGCAACAGATAAGCCCGTTTGCCCTTGGGATAATAACAATTTAAATCTATTATTAGTTTCCTCAGGGCTCCCGAATCCAGCAAACTGTCTCATTGTCCACAGCTTTCCTCGATACATATTAGGGTGAATACCCCTTGTATATGGAAATTCTCCTGGGAAATTTAATTTTTCATTATAATCTTTTGATTCATTTGGATAGTACAATAAATCTACCTCTTCACCTGAAGCACTCTCAAAACTATAGTTTCTAGTATTTGATTTTTCGACTTTTTCCTTCCAATCATTATACTTCTTATCTTCATTTTTCATTATACATAGCCTTTATAGTATCTACTAAACCTTGCCCATCTAAACCAATTTCTTTTAATAGCTCGCCTCTACTACCATGTTCAATATACTCATCTGGAATCCCCATCGTTTTAACATTAATGGCCGTATTATTGAAATAATCATTAATCATTGATCCTAAACCTCCAATAATTGATCCTTCTTCAATAGTTACAATATGAGTAATTTCTTTTTTTGAAATATCATTTAAAATATCAACATCTAATGGCTTTATAAATCTGCAGTTAATTAAATTAAAATCAACCCCTATTTGTTCCTGAATATACTCCTTAGATTCCAAAACCATACTCACCATACTTCCTGTAGCTAAAATAGCAATTTNAGCATTATCTCTTTCAATAAGATATTCCCATGTCCCTATATTTAGTAAAGCTGGTTCTCTATTAATATCAAAATCATTGGTATTTGCTTTTGGATACCTAATAGCAAATGGTTTATTTATTTTAGTTGCAGTAAATAATAAATCTAAAAACTCATCACCATCTTTTGGTGCCGCAATAATTATATTGGGTAAAATATTAAGCATGGAGATATCAAACACCCCATGATGAGTAGGACCATCTGGACCTACAAGACCAGCTCTATCCATACAAAAAATTACCGGAAGGTCTTGCAACAAAACATCATGAAAAATACAGTCAAATGCTCTTTGCATAAAGGTTGAATATATGTAAACGATAGGTTTCAAACCATTCGCTGCTAAACCTGCAGCATATGTGACCGCATGTTCTTCAGCAATACCTACATCAATACACTTGTCTGGAAACTGTTCAACAAAAGTTGATAAGCCTGTTCCTATTTCCATCGCTGCAGTAACACATCTTACCGAATCATCATTTTTCACAATCTTTTTCATTGATTCACCTATTACTTTTGAAAATGGAGTNCCGCTTGTTACGGCTGATTTCGTTTTTTCTGAAACACTATAATATTTCTCAGAATCTATCTCTGCATCATTTGACCCTTTACCTTTTTTCGTATAAACATGAACCAAAACAGGTGTATTCATTTTTTTTACAGCACTAAATGTATTTATCATCTGATTCATATCATGGCCATCAACAGGTCCAATATAACGCAGACCTAATTCTTCAAATAAAATACCTGGTGTTAATAAGCCTTTAATTCCACCTTCCGTTTTTTTTAAAAATTTTCTTAAATAATCAGACATTGGCATTTTCCCAGACATATCCCAAATGTCATTTCTTAGCTTATTATATGTAGGATTAGTAACCACTCTATTTAAATATTTAGACAATGCACCAACACTCTTGGANATTGACATTGAATTGTCATTCAAAACAATGGTTAATTGCGTTCGATGATATCCAAGATTATTTATCCCCTCGTATGCTAAGCCTCCAGTTAAAGCACCATCACCTATAATTGCCAAAACTTGATTTTGCTTTTGCATTTGATCTCTTGCATGAGCCATACCCAATGCAGCTGAAATAGATGTGCTTGCATGTCCTGCACCAAACGCATCATATTCACTTTCGTTTATCTTTAAAAAACCACTTATTCCATCTTTTTTTCTTAATGTTTTAAACTCCTCTCTGCGACCAGTGATAATTTTATGTGCATATGCCTGATGACCAACATCCCAAACAATTTTATCATCAGGAGTATTATAAACATAGTGAAGAGCCAATGTTAAATCTACTACACCTAATGGAGAAGAATAATGACCACCTACTTGCTTAACAGTATCTTTAATATAATTTATTAATTCTACAGATAAAACATTAAGTTCCTCTAAACTTAACTTTTTCAAATCATCAGGACTATTAATAGTGTTTAATATTTTAGACTCAGTCAATTTCACCAACCATTTTTAAAAAGTATTTATGTATCAATGTATCTCCATGCATTTCAGGGTGAAATGTAGTTGCTAAGTGTTTACCCTCTTGAATAATAACAGGCTCGCTATTTATAGAACCTAAAAGTTTAACAGTTTTAGATATATTCATAATCTTCGGAGCCCTTATAAATGTAGCTTTAAAATCATAAACCTCATCAAAATCAACTTCTATGTTTGCAGTAAATGAATCTATTTGTCTCCCCCAAGCATTTCTTAAAACCTCGGCATCAATTACATTTAAAGTTCTAACCTCTTTCAATGTATTTTTAGCCATCATAATCAACCCTGCGCATGTTCCAAAAATACCATGATTGATTGAAAAATCTTTTACTGAATCAAACAAATTATACTTTACCATTAGTTTACTTATAACTGTAGACTCTCCACCTGGTATAATTAAAGAACTGCACTTTAGCAAATCAGATGTTTTTTTTACAAAAACAGTTTCAACATTTAATTTAGCTAACATGTTTGCATGCATTTGATAATTACCTTGGAGGGCTAAAACACCAACCATACTACCATCCACGCTCTTGCATCATTTCATCTGAAGGGATTTCGCTTATATTTAAACCTTTCATTGCTTTTTTCAAACCATTTGAAACAGAAGCTAATTTATCTGCATCATCAAAATAGGTAGTAGCATCAACTATAGCTTTTGCTCTTTTTGATGGATCTTCAGACTTAAAAATACCTGATCCTACAAAGCATGATTCAGCACCAAGCTGCATCATTAAAGCTGCATCTGCTGGTGTTGCAATTCCTCCAGCACTAAAATTTGGAACTGGTAATTTTCCGGTTTTAGACACTTGCTCCACCAATGTGTAAGGTGCTCCATGATTTTTACTAAATGTCATCAGCTCTGTATTCGTTAATGCAGAGAGTTTTTTTATTTCATTAACAATAGTTCTCATGTGACGCACGGCTTCTACAATATTTCCAGAACCAGCCTCCCCTTTTGTCCTAATCATTGCGCATCCTTCACCTATACGCCTCAATGCCTCACCTAAATTTCTTGCTCCACAAACAAATGGAATTTGAAAATCATGTTTATATATATGATTACTATCATCAGCAGGAGTCAAAACTTCACTTTCATCAATAAAGTCAACTTCTAATGATTCTAAAATTTGGGCTTCAACAAAATGTCCAATTCTACATTTAGCCATTACAGGAATTGATACTGAGGATTGAATATTTTTTATCAATTCAGGGTCAGACATTCTAGCAATCCCTCCATCTTTCCTAATATCAGATGGAATCCTTTCTAATGCCATAACTGCAACGGCACCTGCATCTTCTGCAATTTTAGCTTGATCTGAATCCGTAACATCCATTATAACGCCACCTTTTAGCATTTCTGCTAGACCAACTTTTTGTTCATATATATTTTTCTTCATAATTAACCCTTACTAATAAATTGAATTTTATTTTTGACTTCATCTATAAGATAATCAGGAGTTGAAGCTCCAGCACTGATACCTACAGTCTTAACTCCTTGAAACCAGCCAATGTCTAAATCTTCTGCACAAGTAACTTGATAAGATTTTTCATTTCTTTGTTTAGACAACTCAGTCAACCTTTTAGAGTTTGCACTTGTGAATGAACCAATTATTATCATTATATCATTTTCTGCAGCCATATCTTTAATTTGCTCGTGATTTCTTTTTGTAGGAAAACAAATCGTATTTACGAATCTCAAATCATAAACTTTGTTCATAATTACATTAATNACCTCTTGAACATTTTCAATCATCTGAGTAGACTGAGTAACTATTCCTGCTCTCTTCATTCGCCTCACAGCCTCCGCTTCTGCTTTAGAAGATACAATNAATGGTTTCTTCACTTGATCTGCTATAGCAATAACTTCATCATGNCCATGNTCNCCAATTATAATTATNTTACGACCTTCTTCCTCTAAATGNTTNACNTCTCTATGAATTTCATGCACNAATGGACAGGTAGCATCAATTATATTTAAGTTTCTTTNTTTNGCTTCCTTCCATAAATTATTTTTTGTTCCATGAGCTCTAAATAAAACTGGACTATCATCTGGTATTTCGCTAATATCACCCACAACTTTAGCACCTGCCTTTTCTAAATCTTTGACGACCTGCTCATTATGCACGATATCTCCAAGCATATATACACTACCATATTTTTTAGCCGTATCATAGGCAAGATTAACGGCATCTCTCACTCCAAAACAATAACCCGCATCTTTTGCAACCGTAATGTCCATTTTAGGAATCTATCCTAGGAATCGTAATACCCGTTTGACCTTGATATTTACCTGATTTATCTTTATATGAGTTTTGGCATTCTTCATCAGATTCAAAAAATAAAACCTGGCAAAGCCCCTCATTTGAATATATTTTTGCAGGCAAAGGTGTTGTATTAGATATCTCTAATGTAACATGCCCTTCCCATTCAGGCTCAAAGGGAGTTACATTAACTATAATTCCGCACCTTGCATAAGTTGATTTACCAACACATATCGTTAAAACATTTCTTGGAATTTTAAAATATTCCACACTCCTAGCAAGAGCAAAACTGTTTGGAGGCACTATACATACATCGCCTTTAAAATCAATAAATGAATTTTTATCAAAATTTTTTGGATCAACAATACTATTATTAACATTAGTGAAAATTTTATATTCATCAGCTACTCTTATATCATAACCATAAGAAGATACTCCATAAGAAATCTTATCTGATTTAACTTGCTTAGGTGTAAATGGAGATATCATATCATGCTCATCAGACATTTTCTCAATCCATTTATCGCTTTTTATAGACATATAATCAAATCCTTTATTTAATTTTATCTTTCAATTTACTAAGAATCATATTTTCTAATTCACTTAAGCTCATACCTTCAACTCTTGCTCCTGCAGCATAATAATGTCCTCCACCACCAAAAGACTTTGCTATGTCATTTACAATATATTCTCCACTTGACCTAAAGTTAATTCTAAATACATCTAAGCCCACTTCCTCAATCATACATGCAATTTCAACACCCTTGATAGCTCTTATGAAATCAGTAAACCCATCTATATCGTCTGCCTTTGCTCCTACAGACTCTATCATATCTTGAGTAACTATATACCAAGCCAATTGATTATCGCAATCAAATTTCAAACTCTTAATAACTTCTCCCAATAAATAAACTTGTGGAATTGGTCGCTGTTCATAAATTGATTTATATATTTCATAAGGTTCTACTCCTGTAGATAATAAATTTGCAGCCATTATATGGCAGTCTGGATGGGTAGATCCATATCTAAATGAACCAGTATCGCTAATTAATGCAGCATACAATGCATTTGCAATTTTAATATCTAAATTGGCAGACTGAGTTTTATTTAAATACTCGAAAAATTTCCAAAGCATATATGCAGATGCTGGTGCATTTGCATCTATAATAGGCAAATCTACCTTCAAACTATCTTTTTTAGGATGGTGGTCTATGACACATAATTTTTTATTTTTAATCAATGGGTATATTTCATTCAATCTATTATGATCCCCAATGTCAAATATTATAGCTAGATCTATTTCACCAATCCAATCTTTTAAATTTTCAGAATAAGACTCGACTATATCATCTGGATTAATGACTCTATACATTTCAGAAAATGGAGATGGGTTAATAATCCTACATTCTTTACCTAAATCTTTTAAGTAATAATACATTGCGATTTCAGATCCCAATCCATCACCATCTGAATTAACATGAGTAGATAAAAGAATTGAATCGGATTCACTAATTATAGAATCTAGATCTTTCCAATAGTTTGATAAATAATCAGTCATAATTAAATGAATTAGTCCTTATAAAGTTTAAAATTTAATAATATTAGTATAAATATAAAACGCTCATTACATAATGTATTATAGATTAAAAAAAACAATACTATTAATTTATATTATTAAAAAAATAAAATTGAATATACAATAAATATTGGAGCTAAAATAACCGCAGACCATCCAATATAGCCAAAAAAGCTCGGCATTTTTATTCCATTTTCTTCAGCAATAGATTTTACCATGAAATTTGGAGCGTTACCAATATATGTTAATGCACCAAAGAATACAGCTCCACTAGATATTGCTAATAAAGTTTTTGGGAAGCTATTCATCAAAGCATGAGCATCGCCTCCTGCAGTATTAAAAAATACTAAATATGTTGGAGCATTATCTAAAAAGCCTGATAATATACCTGTTAGCCAAAAATACATAAATGGATTTTGACTGCCATCTGAATTAGTAGTTAATTCTACAATTCTATATAAAGGTCCATCTAGACCCATTTTTAAAATAGATATAGCCGGAATAATAGTTATAAAAATACCAGCAAACAACTTTGAAACTTCTAATATGGGAAACCATGAAAATCCATTAGANACTCTCAACTTCATATCAGTCAATTTCCAACTAATTANAGCNAAGCATAATAAGATAAAATCNCTTAAAACATTTTGTATTTTNATCTCNATAGAAGATATATAAAAAGAACCAAAATCATATGTTCCNCTCATCAAAACGGACAGAACAACTCCAATTATCAATATAAAATTAATCTTACCTTTAATTTGNANTGGAACATAATCTCCTTTTGTTTTTTTATCAATATCAGNNTCCTTTCTATAAAAGTAATTATCCAACAAGAAAAATAATAATAATAAAAATACCACATGAATTAGCATTGGAANAAATAAGTGAGTNGTAGTCCAAAANAAATCAATTCCATTTAANAAGCCTAAAAATAATGGAGGNTCCCCAAGAGGAGTNAGNGCCCCTCCTACATTNGCCACTAATAATATAAANAATATAACNATATGAATATTGTAAACTCTATATTTATTAGCTCTAATTAACGGCCTAATNAGNAGCATAGAGGCTCCCGTAGTTCCCATCCAAGAAGCTAAAATAGTTCCTAGAAAAATCAATGCAGTATTTAATTTTGGAGTTCCAACCAAAGACCCTTTAACTTCAATTCCTCCTGCAATAGTAAATAGTGCCAACAAAATTANAATNAAGGGNATATATTCTGTAAATGTTACTAAAATNAATTCTTCAAAAGCAAANGACATATCTACCATTATAAGAGGAATGANNAANAANGCTCCCCAAAAAAAAGATACTTTACCATAATGCTTATGCCAAAAATGATGATNAATCAATGGAATTATTGCAATCGAAAGCAATATTCCAATAAATGGAATAATACTAAATAATGGAAAATCTACATGATGGCTGNCCTGTCCNGAATNAGCAAAACTNACCACNAAAAANAAACTNATTATTTTTTTATACAAAGATTATCCTTTTATTAATTAATTTTAGTCATTATGACTACCCTAATTTTAACAATATTTATACTAGTTTTCTCAATNTTTCTTCTTAGTATTGGAACTATTTTTTTNAANAATCAAATAAAAGGCTCTTGTGGTGCAATAATGGATGATTGCAGCTGTTCAAACACTGAAAAGATAAAATGCAAATTGAAAATTATGATGGATACAAAACCTAATTAAAGTACTTCTTCATNTTGTTTGAATAATAGTAATCAAACCCTTCTTCAACTCTTTCAACAATCATACATTCAACATTACTTAAATCGTTAATAAGCCTAATAGATTCTTCNGGNTCCATAATATTAAGTATAGTAGCTANAGCATCTGCATCAATACAATTNTCTGCAATTACGGTAGCTGAAACAACATTGTTTTTAGTTGGATAGCCNGTTATTGGATTAATAACATGGGAATATGAAATNNCCTCATAAACAAAAAANTTTCTATAGTCACCTGAAGTAGCTAGTGCCCCNTCATTGATAGAAATATATTCAAAAACATTNCCGANATCTAATTCAAAAGANGATAAACCAATNTTCCATTTCTGACCTNAAGAATTAAATCCTTTAGTTTTTACTTCTCCACCTATTTCNACCATATAGTTTTTTACATTATTGTTATCAAAATAGNTTGNTATCTTATCAACAGCATACCCTTTAGCAATNGCATTTAAACTTATCTCAATCTGATTATTGCTTTTTATCATTGTATTNTGGTCTNATAATTTAATTTTATCAAATCCTATTTGATNTTTAATACTATCAATACTCTCTTTTTTAGGCAATTTAAATTCTTTATCATAAAAACCCCATAATTCAGATAANGGCTCTACTGTTATATCAAAAAGACCATTTGACAAATCATAATAATACTTAGATTTATCTACAACATAATAAAAATCAGATGAAACAGCATGCTTCACATCTTTAGATGTTTTATTAAAAATTGAGATTTCACTATCACTTATATATGTAGACATTTGTTTATTAATTAAATCTAATATATTGTCAATCTCTGTTTNAATTTGAGATAAAGATAATGAAGAATTTGAATATTTAATACTATAGGTAGTACCCATAGTAGNACCTTTAATAAATGNATAATCACNATNATTAGAGCAAGAATAAAAACTTAAAATTAAAAAAAGAAGAGTGCTNTTTTTTANAATTCTGNTAACCACCAAAGTCATCAAAGTCAATCATNTCATCNTCNACACCAAGATCATGTAGCATATTTGTAACNGCNCTATTCATCATAGGAGGNCCNCACATATAATATTCAATCTCAGTAGGATCTTCATGGTCATTAAGATAATTATCAAGAACCACTTGATGAATAAATCCTGTATANCCTTTCCAATTATCCTCTTCTAATGGATCNGAAAGAGCAACATTNTAAGAGAAATTAGGAAATTCTTTTTCAATTTTTTTGAAATGGTTATCATAAAACATTTCNCTCTTTGATCTTGCCCCATACCAATATGACACTTTTCTTCCAGTCTTAAGTGTGTGGAATAAATGAAATAGATGNGAGCGTAGCGGNGCCATTCCAGCTCCACCCCCTATATAGACCATTTCACGATCAGTATCTTTAATGAAAAANTCNCCATAAGCACCTGAAATATCAACTTTATCACCAGGTTTTAGATTATATATATAAGATGATGCTATACCAGGAGGTGCATCCCACTTCTGTGGAGGTGGATGTGCAATTCTAACATTNAGCATTATTATATTACCTTCTGCTGGATGGTTTGCCATTGAGTATGCTCTAAANACACCCTCTTCATTATTCTGAGCAACCAAATCCCACATTTTGAATNTATCCCAATCTTCACGATATTCATCTTCAATGTCAAATTCAGAATAACTAAGTTTATATTTAGGAATATCAATCTGAATATAACCGCCTGATTTAAAATCTATTTCTTGTCCTTTAGGAAGCTCTACAATNAACTCCTTAATAAAAGTAGCAACACTTCTATTAGACTTNACAGTACAATTCCATTTTTGAATACTAAATATTTCATCAGGAATTTGAATCTTCATATCATTTTTGACTTTAACNTGACATGCTAAACGCCAATTNTCCTTTGCTTCAGTTCTAGAGAAATGTGAAACTTCAGTAGGCAGNATCTCTCCNCCACCCTCTAAAACTTGACATTTACACATAGAGCATGTTCCTCCNCCTCCACATGCTGANGGTATAAAAATATTTTGAGATGATAGAGCNGATAATANTGTCGCNCCAGGNTTAACTGTTGGAGATTTTTCAGANTCATCATTGATTAAAATTTGCACATCTCCATCTGGAAGTAATTTTTTTTCAGAAAAATATAATAGTGAAACCAATAATAAAATGATTATTAAGGCTACAAAAACAGATGCAAANACNTCTANNAACATTATAATTGCACTCCTGAAAAGGCTAAATANGCNANTGANATCAAACCTGTAAGNACCATTGTAATNCCTAGTCCTTTTAAGCCATCTGGAATGTTNGAATATCTTAATTTATAACGAATCGCAGCCATTGATACAATTGCTAATGCAAAACCTAAACCNGATCCAAAACCAAAAACTGTAGCTTCTACTAAATTATAACTTCTCTCTCTCATAAATATAGTAGATCCTAATATAGCACAGTTCACCGTAATTAACGGCAAAAATACACCTAAAGAGTTATATAGAGANGGGCTNTAACGATCTATAACCATCTCCACCAANTGTACTGATGCNGCTATGGTCGCAATAAATGTCAAAAGACCTAAATAGCTTAAATCTACACCTTGCAANGCCTCTATCTTAGTCCAATTATATAATGCATTTTTTTCTAAAAGATATTTTAAAATAAACCAATTCAANGGNACTGTTAATGTNTTAACGAAAACAACAGCCTTACCTAANCCTATTGAGGTATCAATATTTTTAGAAATAGCCAAGAAGGAACACATTCCAAGAAAATANGCAAGCAATATATTTTCAATAAATATAGATTTAGCTATTAAACTTAAATAATATTCCATTTACTCTTCCACATATTTTGTTAATGTTCTCTGCAACCATATAATAAGACCTAATATTACAAATGCCCCTGGGGCCATAGTCATTAACCCATTATTATAAGTTGAAGAAATAATTTGAAAATCAAGNATAGTTCCAAATCCAAATAANTCTCTAAAAAAAGCAACAATTAAAAGAATTGCCCCGTAACCTAACGAATTTCCTAATCCATCCAAGAAAGATGGATACAAAGCATTCTTTGAAGCAAAAGCCTCAGCTCTACCCATTACTATACAATTNGTAATAATCAATGCAATAAAAACAGANAATTCTTTACTAAGATCATAAGCATATGCCTTTAGAAACAAATCAACAATTGCAACTAAAGANGATATTATTGTCATATAAACTATAATCCTAATATTGNNAGGTATAAAATTTCGAATCATAGAAACAATAACATTAGATAAACACAAAACAAAAGTTAAAGCAAATGTCATCACAANAGCCTGCTCAAGCTTTACTGTAACTGCAAGCGCTGAGCATATACCTAAAACCTGTCTAGTTATAGGATTATCACTTATAAGAGGATCTTGAAATATTTTTTTATTATTCACTATTATCTATTCCTGTCAAAATAAGGCTTATAATTGNTCAATGTACTTTTTAAAAAATTAGTTACACCATCTGANGTAACAGTTGCACCACTTATACCATCAACCCCNTGTATATCATCNCCAGATGAACTCTTATAAACTTTAATTGATACTAATTCGTCNTCTTCATTAAATATTTTTTTTCCTTTAAAATTNTNCTGAAACCATGGNTTTTCAACNTCNGCTCCAAGACCAGGAGTCTCTCCATGTTTATAAAAAGTAATCCCNTTTACCGTCTCCATATCTATATCTATCGCAAAATATCCATANAATGTTGACCATAAACCTTTGCCTGAAANAGGAACTATTATTGCATCATTTGATTTATATAACGGATAGAAAGATTCATTATTATAAGTATAGATGAAAGATCCTTCACTTTTATTCTCTTCTATTATTANCTTTTCAAGCTTCACATCGNNTCTCTCATTNCCANCAGAGTCAATAACAACTTCAATAATTGATTCTTTATATGTATTTACAATATCCTCAGACAACATATCTTGCTTATAAAGACCTATCACTTTAATAATATTCTTTTTTTTATCAACTTCTATATTCTCTTCTATTTTATCATTCAATAATGTTGCTGTCAATGACAAAAGCATGCTGACTAGCAATGTTAAAATAAATGCAAAAATAAATGGATTTGTTGATTTATTTGTATCCATTTTTTCGTCTTTCAATATTTTTTTGAACTGCATAATAATCAAACAACGGAGCAAATGCATTGGCAAATAAAATAGCTAACATCATACCCTCAGGATAAGCAGGGTTAATACATCTAATAATTACAGCCATAAATCCAATTAATAATCCATAGTACATTCGTCCCTGATCTGTTTGAGCACTAGACACAGGATCCGTTGCCATAAAAACCATACCAAAAGCAAAACCTCCCATTACAAAATGCCAATGAGGAGGAATAGCAAACATCGCATTCGTTTCTGAACCAATAAAATTCAAAAGTGTTGAAGTGAAAACCATGCCTGCGAATGTAAATATCATCACCCTAGAACTAGCGATACCTGTAACAATTAAAAATAGTGCTCCAATTAAAATTGCAAGTGTCGATGTCTCTCCAATGGAGCCTGGAATAAACCCTAAGAATGCATCTAGCCAAGAAACACCATAAAATGGACTTGCCGGGTCTAAAGAGTTGGAACTTGCAGATAGCAATGGAGTTGCTTGAGATATTCCATCTGCTGTCCAAACTTTATCTCCTGACATATAAACCGGATATGAAAAAAATAAAAATGCTCTTGCAAGTAGAGCTGGATTAAACACATTGTATCCTGTGCCACCAAAAATTTCTTTACCTATAACCACTCCAAAGGCGGTCGCAACCGCAACCATCCATAAAGGAATTGTAGGAGGCAAGCATAGAGGTATCAGAAAACCTGTCACTAAAAAACCTTCATTTATCTCGTGACCTCGAATGATTGCAAATAAAAGTTCACAAATCCCACCAACAGTAAACACCACTGCATAAATAGGTAAAACAACTAATGAACCTTGAATTACTTTTGTCATTAAATCTGCTTCAGGCATTATCTGATGAGCTACATTATAAATACCAAATAAAAAGCATGGCAAGAGTGCAAGCACAACAAATACCATAGATCTTTTTAAATCAATACTATCTCTTACATAAGGAGCATTTTTCGTCTGTGTCGAAGGTGTAAATAAGAATGTATCTACCATTTCATACATAGGATAAAATTTCTTAAATTTTCCATCACCTGTAAATTGAGGCTCAATACTATCTAATATATTTCTTAAAAATTTCATCTACTCATCTAATGCAGCTAACTCTACACCTTTTTTAATTATTTGAGATACTTCTGTCTTTGATTGGCAAACATACGAGCATAAAGCAAAGTCTTCTTCTGCACATTCATATATACCTAAATTCTCCATTGACTCTAAGTCTTCAATTAAAATACTTTTAACAAGAGCTTCAGGCATAATATCCATAGGCAAAACAGACTCCCATCGGCCAAATGAAATTATACTTCTTTTATCTCCATTTAAACGTGAATTGAAATCCAAAATTGGATTTCCAAGTATTCTTGATAAAAAAGCATTAGATAATGAATACTTTTTAAATCCCGGACTAACCCAACCCAAAAAATCTCTTTCTTTATTTATATCTATAATTGTTACCATATCATCATAAGGACCAATTCCATCATTTATTTTTCTCTCTACACCTGATAAAATATCTCCACCTGCAATCCTTCGACTATCTTCATTTAACTCAAAGTCTCTCAATATACTCTCTAACGACTGAGACTTGACAACTTTTTGAAAATTCAAATCTGAGGCAGCACCGGAAATAGATATAATTTTATATGGGTTATATGATTTGTTTTCATAAAAATATCCAAAGTCAATCAAAGCATTCGCATCTAGATACCATCGTGTATCAGCTTTTTCAAGAATAGGGTCTATATGATGAATTTGCACTCCCACATTGCCTGCAGGATGAGGACCCTCGACAGTGTGCAGTTCACATGAACGTTGATTTCCTATACTTATTAAATCTAAATCAAAATCTATACCTGTACATATGTGTATCGAACAATCTGCAATCTTGCTAATAAGCTTTAACCCTTTATTGAATAAATCTTTATTAGACGATATCACTAATTCCGGGTCGCAACCATAAGGTCGAGTATCATACAAAGATATAAACACTGACTTAGGTGCTTTTTCAGGATCTGCTATCTTTGAAAAAGGACGCTGTCTAATTAAAGACCATAGTCCAGATTCTTTTAAACTATTAACCCAAACTTCCTTGCTAACAACAGCAGATTCTTCAAAAGCAAATTCTAAGGATTCATATTTCAAATCATTAGAAATAGATATTGATTGAATAACTCTTCTTTCACCATAAACAATATCAGAAACCTTACCAGAAACTGGAGAAACAAACTTAATATCAGGATTTAATTTGTCAAAAAATATCGATGTACCAACCTTAACCTCTTCACCAGTCTTAACTAGCAACTTAGGCTTAACATATGGATAGTCTAATGGGCTCATTATAATTTTATCAAATTCTTTAGAGTCAGCTATACCATCAGCAGTATGATGATTTAAATTGAAATCGTGACCTTTTGTTATCTTTAAATGCATATTTATTTAATAGATTCTTTCAATTTTTGTTTTCTAATAAGATATCTTTCCTTACCTCTATCATATCTCCTAATCTCATCATCTGACTCTGGAAAAATAGGACCTACAGAAGTAGGTTTATTATCCTCGTTTAAGGCCACAAAGGTCAAGTGAGCAGATGCCGTGTGTCTAATCTCACCTGTAAGTGGATTTTCAGATTCGATTTTAACACCTACCTCCATCGATGTTTTAGAAACATAATTCACTAATGATTTTAATATTATAATATCTCCCATTTTTGCAGGAGCTAAAAAATTCAATCTATCAACAGATGCTGTAACGACAGGCTTTCTTGCATGTTTATAAGCAGACATTGCAGCACACATATCCATATAATACATAACTTTACCACCAAAAATATTACCATGAACATTAGTTTCATTTGGCAAAACTAATTCATGCATAATCACCTCTGAGTTAGAAACTGTTTTCTTGGACATGAGCCTAAGAAGGTCCCCACATAATAAGAGAATGCTTAATAAATTCTAACAATGGAGACCAATAAATATAAAAAATCAATGGTTGGACAGATAAAACTATTATAATCCATTTATTAATTTGATTAGATTCAACTTTTTCTAAAGAAGCCTGCTCTTCATCTGAACTTAAAAAATACATTGATTTTACAATCCTAAAATAATAGTACAATGAAACAACACTATTAATAATAGCCACTACAGCTAACCATCTATAAGACTCCAACCTAAATAATTCTGCTAAAACATAAAATTTTGCTACAAACCCTGATGTCGGAGGTAGCCCCGCGAGAGAAACTAAACAGATTACCATAAAGGCTGAAATCAACGGATTTCGAAAACCCATACCCTTCCAACTATCTATATTCTCACCATCAACTTTATTTTTTACAAATATAGCAACGACAAATGCCCCTAAATTCATAAATAAATATATAAATATATAAAACAGCATCGCCTCTAAAGCCTGATTTGACAAAACACAAAAACCAATTAAAATAAAGCCTATATGAGATATACTTGAATATGCGAGTAGACGTTTTATATTATCCTGGTAAAGAGCTAACAAATTACCCACCGTCATAGTTAATGCTGATAGCACTGCTATAATTAAAGTCCAATCAACACCTAATAAAACATTGTTTGATCCATCTGTAAATACTGAATAGAAAAAACGTATTAAAAGACCTAAACCTGCAGCCTTAGGCCCTATTGAAAAGAATGCAGTTACAGGGGTTGCCGCTCCTTCATAAACATCTGGAGTCCAATAATGAAATGGAACCATAGAAATTTTATAACCAAAACCAACCATAACAAACAATAGTGACATGAAAATCATTAATGAATTTCCTGATTCTACCAAAGCTTTTTGTATAACAAAAATATCTGTTGAGCCTGCAATGCCATACAACCAACTTAAACCAAACAACATCAACCCAGAGGCAAATGAACCAAAAATAACATATTTCAAAGAGGCTTCGTTTGAGGACTTGTTATTTTTAGATATTCCAGCCAGTATATAAGATGGAATACTAACAAGTTCAATCGCCAAATAAATCATAAGCAGATTGACAGAAGAAACCATCAAAAACATACCTAGAAGAATAACCAATAGTAAAAAATAATATTCTGCTCTAATATCATCCTTAATTTCAACTGAAGATTGAGACACTACAACTATAACCAATGTCGAAATCAAAAATATTATTTTGAAAAAAAATGAAAATGGATCAGCAACAATTAAACCCATAAACAATGGATTTGAATCACTCAACGGCGATGATTGACATGCCATATATATAACAGCTACTAAAGATAAAATAATCACACCCAATGTAGAAGAATAGATATACTTTCTTCGTTTAGGCATAATTTCAAGCAAAATTATAGAAAGCATACCTTCCATTATTATCAATTCAGGTATAAAACTCCATAAACTTACTAAATTAGTATTTGTATTTGCTAGTATACCTCCCATTAATTAACACTCTGAATTATAGCTATAATATTCTCAACAGCCGGACTAATTAAATCAATCAATGGCGCTGGATAAATACCAAATAACAATACAACTATAGCTAGCGGAACAACAGCTAAAAGTTCAAGATTTTTAATATCCGTATACTCTTTGCATCTTTCATTCAATTGACCCAAAAATACTCTTTGATAAGCTCTTAAAAAGTATATAGCATTTAATAAAATACCCAATGTTCCTATTACAGTAATAAACTTAAATGCACTAAACCCACCTATAAAACATAATGCCTCACTAATAAAACCTGATAAACCAGGCAAGCCTAAACCTGCAAAAAATGTAAATGCAACCAATCCTGTATAAATAGGCATTTGCGATCCTAACCCTCCAAAACCAGGCTTACCAGCTAAGTCCTTATCTTCATAATCAGATGGAAACATAATCCACCTATGGTGTGCCTGATCATATATAACTCCAACCAAAATAAACAACATCGCAGTAATTGTACCATGATTAAACATTTGCATCACAGCTCCATTCATACCTGCATGTGAACCTGCTGGATTATTACTTACAACAGCAGCCATACCCAAACATACATAACCCATATGACTAACAGATGAGTATGCAACCATCTTCTTCATATCAATCTGAGCAATTGCATTCATTGCTCCCCATATGATATTAACAACTCCAAGAATAGCTAAACAGTATGAAAAGGAAACAACCTCTGATGGTAAAAGAGGATAACTAATACGAAGCAAACCATATGTACCCATTTTCAACAAAACACCTGCAAGAATAACCGAAATGGCTGTTGGTGCTTCAACATGAGCCAAAGGCAACCATGTATGAAAAGGAACAACTGGAACTTTTATGGCAAATCCAATAAATAAAGCTATCCAAATCAGAAATTTCATATCAAACCCCCACAATTGAGCTTCTATAGTTGGAGCATACTGTATCAGAGTGATTAAATTGAATGTCTCTGCCCCACTATAAAAATAAAGAGCAATCATTCCAAGAAGCATAAATACAGAGCCAAATAATGTGTATAAGAAAAACTTAATCGCAGCATAATGTCTTTTTGGACCACCCCACATGCCAATCAAAAAATACATTGGAAGCAACATCACCTCCCAAAATATATAAAATAAAAAGAAATCTAGTGACAAAAACACACCCATCATTCCTGCATCTAAAAGCAAAAACAATGAAAAATAACCTAAAGGTTGCTTTTTAATATTCCAACTAATTAAAATACAAATAAAGGATAAGAAAGCCGTTAATAATACCATTGGCATACTCAAACCATCCACACCTATAAAGTATTGAATATTAAAATAACTAATCCAATCAACTTGAACCGTAAATGGAGATTCTGTGATTGACAATGTCGGATCAAACTTGAAATAAAGAAATGCTGATAAAAGCAATTGAAAACCAGTAGCTCCTAATGCAATTTTTTTATACAAATCCTCTCGGCCATCAATGCCTGATTTTGCGACACCAAGCATCACAATTGAACCTATTACAGGTATAAATATTAATAATGATAAAATTATTGAATTCATTTATTTACTCCATATCCCCTATATCTGTTGAAATAAAAGTGCAATTAGCACAATTCCTAAAACTCCAGCCATTAAATAATTTTGAATAACACCACTTTGAGTGTACTTTAACTTACCATTGAAATATTCAACTAAACGATAAGCACCATCTACAACTTTCTGATCTAGCCAATTATAATCAGCTTTAGTTGAATAATCTGACAAATCAAGTGTTCTTCTACCAATTGAATCAATAAATGTCTGATCGTACAAGTTCCAATCCAATTTAGATGTCACTCCACAAAACCATAAAAAAGGTTTATATAAAATATTTTCATAGATAGCATCGATGTAAAATTTATATCTAGATAGATTAAACAGATACATACTCTTCATTATAGAAGTTACTTTTTCTACTGAAATCTTATTGAAAAAATAAAATAAACTAGATAATGCAATGCCTAAGAATGCTACGATCAATGAAGCATACATCGCTGGATAATGAGCCTTTTTAAAACCATCTTTATACTTATACATATCTAATCCTGCTACATGCTCGACTTTTCCCAACGAATGATCAAACCATCCATGAGCATCAAGAGGATTTGGATTAAATGTAAATACAATTCCTAAACTAAGAACTGACAATACAATCAAAGGAATAGTCATCGGTTTAGGAGATTCATGTATATGTTCATAAATCTTTTCATTTTTAGGCTCCCCAAAAAATGTCATAAAAATCAATCTAAACATATAAAAAGCAGTTATAAATGCAGCACCAAATCCAGCCAAGAGAATAATTACCGTCCAGCCTTCATACATCCAATAATAAGATAAAACACCTGCCAATATCATATCTTTTGATAAAAAACCCGAAAACAAAGGAACACCCGATATCGCAAGAGTAGCTATTAACATAGCATAAAATGTTATAGGCATTTTATTCATTAAGCCACCCATATTATTCATATCTTGAGGGTCTGTTTCATGATCATGCAACTCATGAAGCGAGTGGTGCATTGCATGTATCACTGATCCACTACACAAAAACAAGCAAGCCTTAAACATGGCATGTGTAACTAAATGAAAAAAGGCTCCAATATATGCCCCAACACCTAAAGCCATAACCATATAACCCAATTGACTTATAGTAGAATAAGCCAATACAGCCTTAATATCATTTCTAGTAATTGCAATAATAGCTGCCATAAGAGCCGTAAGAGCACCTATCAAAGCAATCACTGATAAAGCATCAAGAGTCAAGAAAGGGAAAATCCTTACCGTCATATACACACCTGCAGCAACCATAGTAGCAGCATGGATAAGAGCACTAACAGGAGTAGGACCCTCCATTGCATCAGGCAACCAAATATGAAGAGGAAATTGTGCTGACTTACCAACAGCACCCATAAAGACCAATAAACCTGCACAAGTTAGCAAATTCATACTTCCATTAAAAGCACCTCCCGCAACAGAGCCAACAATCTCTTGTATATGAAAAGTTCCCGTTTGGAAAAATAAAATCATCATACCTATAAACATTCCAATATCACCAACTCTATTTGTTAAAAAAGCTTTCTTACTTGCATTGGCAGCTGAATCTTTCTCAAACCAAAATCCAATTAATAAGAATGAACTTAATCCAACCAATTCCCAAAACAGATACATCATAAACAAACTATCTGCCAAAACTATCCCGTTCATTGAAAAGGTAAATAAACCAAGGAAGGCAAAATATCTTAAATACCTTTTATCACCCTTCATATACTCAGTTGAATAAAGATGGACCAAAAACGATATCAAAGACACTACACACAACATTATTGATGTGATCGAATCTACATAAATACCTAAAGATACAGACAGCGCACTTGTAGTAATCCACCCTGCAGATATATTAATAGGATGAAAATGGCCATGACCCAATACTATTACATGATAAAATATATACAATGAAAGAACGAGCGTCGACCCTATAATAGCGAGAGGAAGATAATCAGCTTTATCTCCTAGTTTTTTTGCTATCGTCAACTGCATAACAAAAGACACTAAAGGCAAAAATAATATCAAAAGAGCAGCTGAAAAAATTATATTATCCATTAACCTTTTAACTCCTGTGCTTCATCAACATTAACCGTGCCAATATTTCTAAATAAATTTATTATAATCGCAAGTGCAACCGCAGCTTCTGCTGCTGCCAAAACTATTATAAATATTGCAAAAACATGACCATCTAAACGTTCCATGCCACCAAATCTATTGAAAGCGATAAAATTAATATTAGCTGCATTCAATATCAATTCAATACCCATCAAGATAGCAATAGCATTACGCTTTGTAATAACACCAAAAACCCCTAGTGAAAAAAGTATAGAAGCGATAATCAAATATGACTGAACATCATTCATGCATTTCTCCTAGATAAGAAAGCGGCCCCTATCAATGCAGCCAATAACAATATAGAAACTACCTCAAAGGCTAAAAAATAATCCCATAACAACATACTTCCAATAACATCAACAGTACCTTCAATCTGCTGAACCTCCCCTTGCTTCCAATCAGTTTTAACAATAACTGCTAATTGAATTAAAAATAAAAAAGATGCTGCAAAAAAACCAATCACCTGATTGCTACTACTAGACACAATATTAGGAGTGTCGATTTTATTAGTCAACATCACTCCAAAAATAATCAAAACAAGAATCCCACCAACATAAATAATAACTTGTGTAGCGGCCATGAAGTCTGCATAAAGAAAAACATACAAACCCGCAACACCAAACAGTGTAAAAAGCAATGAAACAGCAGAATATATCAACTGAGAAGAGATAACAACATTAACAGCTGAAGCAATAACCAAAATTGATATAAACAAAAATAGCAAATCAGCCATAATTAACCTTCACCCTCAACAATCTCTGCCGTGATTGAAAAAATTGGCATCAACATATCAAACCATTTATTTAATCTTTCGTCATGCAAATCAGCCTGATTCTCCTCATCTAAGCCCAATCCGTAAAAATGTTTTCCATCTGGAGCAAGCCCCAAGGATTTTGTGAATTCATAACCCTCAATAGGCCAATGACCTTTAATTTCTGCTCCAGCTTTAATTAAATCTGCAGCTATAATACCAAGAGCATCTAAAAAATTATCCGCATAACCATCTTGATCGCCTAGACCAAACATCACAATAGTTTTTCCTTTTAAATCCAATGCTGCAATTTTAGGCAAGAACTCTTCCCAATCTTCTTGAAGCTCACCTTCATTCCATGTTGGACAAGATATAATAATATGGTTATATTCAAGAATTTCATTTGAGTCTACTTCAGCAACATTTAATAAATCAATAACACCCTCACCCAATATTTCAAAAATCTTATCACATATCGCTTCAGAATTTCCAGTGGTCGAACCGTAAAAAAGACCTATTTTTTCAGAACTACTATATTTTCTAGTAACGACAGGAACATCAGCACTATCATCAGAGACACCTTCCTCAACAGACTCTAAATCAATCTTCTCAACCTCAGATGAAACAGAAGCTTGATTATCTTGAACACCTACATCTAGCTCTGAGACCTCATCAACATCAGCACCTTCAATTTTTTCAACTGTAAGATTAAATATATCAGAAAGCATCTCAAACCACTTGTCCAATCTCGAATTATGCAGATTAACTTGATTCTCTTCATCTAAACCTAATCCATAAAAATGCTTACCATCTGAAGTTAAACCCACCGACTTTGTAAACTCATAACCATCAATAGGCCATTCACCCTTAATTTGAGCACCTGCCTTAATTAAATCTGCAGCTATAATACCAAGCGCATCTAAAAAGTTATCTGCATAACCTACCTGGTCACCCATACCAAACATCACTACAGTCTTACCTTTCAGATCTAATGCTGCAATCTTAGGCAAGAATTCTATCCAATCTTCCTGCAGCTCACCCTCATACCACGTTGGACACGATATAATAATATTATTATATGCTAGAATTTTTTCAGGATCTGTATCTGAAACATTAAACAGCTCCACAACATCATCGCCCAATTCTTCTTGAATGATGTCACATATAGCCTCAGAATTTCCAGTACTAGACCCATAAAAAACACCAATTTTTTCACTACTAGAATAATTTTTAGTCTTCTTCCGAGCTACTTTTTTCTGAGTTGCCGGAACATCTTGAACATCTTCCTGCGCAATAGAAGATTCTTGGCTTGCTCGCACCTCATCTGCCACTACACCCTCTAGCCTACTACCAGCATCCAAATACTCTTCACGCTCTCTTTTTTTATTAGCATATTCCTGTGCATTCAATGCTATCAAATCTTCCTCTTTTGGAAATGCAAATTCATAGACTAAGCCTTTTCTATCATACTTACTAAACTCATAATCAATCTCATGCTTATTCTCATTTGGACCACCAACCATATATATACACTCTTCAGGACAAGGATATTCACATAGATTGCAGTACATACATTCAGACATATCAATAGAAAATCGAGAAACTAACATTTTTTTAGCAGTATCATTAGATGTTATACCAAAATCAAAATCCAACTCTGTCTTTTTTGGCTTCTTTACAGTTTCTATCTTAATACAATCTACAGGACAAGCTCTCTCACATTGAAGACATCCAATACAATCATCAATATCAACATGCAGACGAGAACGAATTAGATTATATTCATCGTTTTCAAAACCTATATTCCTTTCAGGAATAGGCCATTTTTCATGAGGATATTGCAATGTAGCCACCAACTCCTCTTTCTTATTAAAATGCTTAAGAGTGAGCTGCATTCCTTCGAATAAAGTCTTTACACTATTATAAATATTTAAGAAATAATTATACATTAAAACAACAACTCCCATATACATATAAACACTAAGTTTCCAAGCGCAAAAGGAATAAAAACCTTCCAACATAAATACATTAACTGATCAACTCTTAACCTTGGAAAAGTCCACCTAAACCACATCATCACAAAAATTAAAAATATAGCCTTAATCAATAGCCAGAATAGACCCAAGTAAAAACCATCTAAAATAAAAAAACTATCTGGGATAATATCTACATAAGGAAGATTGATTATTTTAAAAGGAGAAAGCCACCCTCCCAAAAATACAACCGATGCAATAATACAAACTATAAGCATGTTTGTATATTCACTCAAGAAAAAAAGAGCCCATCTAAACCCAGAATACTCTGTCATCCACCCTGCAACAAGCTCAGACTCAGCCTCAGGAATATCAAAAGGAACCCTGTTCGTCTCGGCAACACCTGATATAAAAAATATAAAAAATCCAAGCATAGCAAATGGACTATGTATAATAAACCATCGATTATCAGCCTGCCACTTAACAATCTCAGACATCTCCAAGCTGCCAACTACAATAACTACCAATATTAAAGAAAGACCTATAGGGATTTCATAACTAATAATTTGTGCTGCCGCGCGCATTGCCCCATAAAGCGACCACTTGTTATTTGAAGACCAACCCGCAAGAATAATACCTATAACACCAACAGAACTCATTGCAATTACATATAAGATTCCAATATTAAAATCTGATATAATCAAACCTTCTGAAAAAGGAACACCTATAAATGTAACAAAAGCACCAATAAAAATTATAAATGGAGCTAATATCATCAAAAATCTATCTGCATCATTAGGTATTATATCTTCTTTAACAAGAAGCTTAATCGCATCTGCAATTGTTTGACCAATACCTCCCCAAAATTTCTTGCCACCCTTAAAACCAAATATACCAACTTCCATAGGCCCTAATCTATCTTGCATAAAAGCAGACACTTTACGCTCCATATATACAGCAACAATTGCATTAACAGTCATAATTAAAAAGATAACCACTCCAGGAATAATAACCGCAAGCAAAAAGAGAAATGAAACATCCAAGGATATATCTGAAAATAACGATACTAACAGCTCATTTAGTGATCCTACTACACTACTCATTATCTATCAATCTCTCCTAAAACAATATCTAAACTTCCCAATATAGTACAAACATCCGAAATCATCCACCCCTCTGCAACTTCACTTAAAATAGATAAATTACAAAATGCTGGTGATCTCATTTTCAATCTAACAGGAACATTTTTACCATTACTAATAATATAAAAACCTACATCCCCTCTCGCAGATTCATATCTTGAATAAACAGAACCTTTCTTAGGCCTTATTCTCTTAGGCATCGCAGCATGAACATCTCCATCAGGAATTGATGCAATGGCCTGCCGTACAATCTTCATGCTTTCTTTCATTTCCAACATTCTAACCCAATATCTATCCCAACAGTCACCTACAGTACCCATTTCACCCTTCCCAACAGGCACCTCAAATTCAAATTTCTCATAAATAGAATAAGGATCAGTCTTTCTCAAATCGTAGTCGACACCACTACCCCTTAAAGATGGACCTGTAACGCCGTAATCAACACCTACATCTGCAGGTATAATACCCACATCTGCAGTTCTTTCAATAAAGATAGGATTGCCTGTTAAAAGCTCATTGTATTCATCATACTTTTTATCAAAATAATCTAAAAACTCAATAGTTCTATCAATGAACTTTGGAGATAAATCATGTGAAACTCCTCCTGGCCATATATAATTATACAATAACCTAGCACCACACAATGCTTCAAATAAATCTATCACTCTCTCTCTATCGCTAATTGTCCATGTAAAAGGAGTGATAGCACCAACATCCAACCCAAATGTCCCGATTGCAACCAAGTGACTAGCTATTCTTTGAAGCTCAGCTATAATAACCCTGATATACTCAACTCTTTCTGGTAACTCTATATCCAGCAGCTTTTCAACAGCCAACGAATAGGCATGATCCATATGCATAGATGCTAAATAATCACACCTATCTACAAATGGAACAACCTGCTCATAAGATAAGTTTTCACAATGCTTTTCAAAACAACGGTGCAAATAACCCATTATCGGATCAATCTTACTAACGATTTCTCCATCAGTATGAATTTTTAATCTAAGCACACCATGAGTACTTGGGTGCTGAGGACCCATATTAAGGACCATCTCATCCGCTTTAATCGAACTATTATCTTGCAAATTATCTATTCCCATGCTGTCTTATCCTTAGGCACTGGCACCCCTCTATAATAATCAGGCTCCTTATAATCTTTCCTTAACGGATGCCCTTCCCAATCACTTGCCAATAAAATTCTTCTCATATCAGGATGACCTGAAAACAATGTCCCCATCATATCGTAAGCTTCTCTTTCATGCCAATCTGCAGTTCTCCATACAGAGGCAACAGATGGAACTTCTACAGAACTTTCAAATTCAATTTTAACTTCCAAAGAATGCTTTAAATGGTTTGAATATAAATTATATGCCAATCCTAACCTATCTGACCCCAAATCGTAACTTGCAATACACATTAAGTAATCAAAATTTAAATCCTTATTTCCTTTTAACTCCTTTGCGACATCAAGCCAAATTGAATAATCTACCATTATAGATTGACTATCTTCATCAAACAAAAGCCTATCTGACTCTTCAACTTTATCTGACACCGACTCTTCTACAATATCACCTTCCGCAACAGCTTCTTCTGTAGAACCTTCTAGAGTTGGATCCTTAACTTCAGGAGCACTAAACTCAATTTGTTGTAAAATTTTTAAAATATCATCTGGTTGCACTTAAGCCTTCCTTCCTAAACGGCGTTTCGGTCTTAATTTTCTTTTGCAACTCTAAAAGACCTTGAAGCAAAGCCTCCGGCCTAGGAGGACAGCCTGGCACATAAACATCTACAGGCACAACTAAGTCTACACCTTTCAAAACATGATAACCATGCTGCCAATACGGGCCTCCACTATTTGCACAACTACCCATAGAAATAACATATTTAGGATCTGACATTTGCTCATACAATCTCTTAACTCGCTCTGCCATTTTTAGAGTCACAGTACCAGCGACAATCATAACATCTGACTGCCTAGGTGTTGCTCTTGGCATAGATCCAAATCTTTCTAAATCATGCCTAGGAGCAGCTGCAGCCATCATTTCTATAGCACAGCATGCTAAACCAAATTGAAAGTACCATAAAGAATTTGCTCTTGACCAGTTAATCAAAGTATCTAACTTTTCAACAACTATATTATCTTTCTCAAATTTTTCTAATAAACTATAATCCATTATACACTCTCTTCATTTTTTTTTAGATGGCCATATCTACCATATGCGTACTTAAGTTTCATTTTAACCCAATCCAAATCTGATTTAACCCATACATATGCAAAACCAACAAGTAAAATAACTAGAAACAACATCATTTCAACAAAGGCTAGCAAACCATAACCCCTGGAAACAAATTCCTGAAAAACAACTGCCCAAGGAAACATAAATATTACCTCTACATCAAAAATGATAAATATTAATGCTATTATATAAAATCTAATATTGAATTTGACCCAAGCTGAGCCCTCAGGAAGTTCGCCGCATTCATAAGAAAGCAACTTGTCTCCCCCCTTATTATCTTTAGGGGACATTAAGCTTTGCAATATGAGCGGAAGAATCACTAACGCAATTGCTAAAAGTATGAAAATTATTATTGGGGAAAAATCTTCGTACATTAATTATCTAAAAATATAATTACCCACATATCAAAAATTAACCATTTATGAAATATTAACACAAGTGATATTACTTATTTTTTATAATTTATTTATATGGTTTCAATTATCAATTCAGTATTTATAACATTTATCAAACTATTACCAAGGTCGCTAGTCAGCATTTTTGCAAAGCAATATGTTGCAGGTGAGCATGTAGATGATGTTTTAAAGGTAACAAAAAAACTAAATGATTCAGGTTACAGGGTTACTGTCGATATTCTAGGAGAACATTTTTCAGATCAAAACGAAATCGAAAATATCATATCAGAATACAGCCTTCTATATAAATTGATTGAAAAAAATAAACTTGATGCAAACATATCAATTAAGCCAACACACATAGGATTAGATGTATCATACGACTACTGCCTAAATAGTTTTAAAAATATATTAAAAACTGCTGAAAAATATAATAATTTTTTAAGAATTGACATGGAATCCTCAAAAGCAACTGATGATACAATAAAAATATATGGGGAATTAGCTAAAAACTCTTTCAATGCAGGTCCAGTATTTCAAGCTTATTTAAATAGAACATATAGCGATATTCAGAATATAGAAAATAAAGAAAAATTGAATTTTAGATTATGCAAAGGAATATACAAAGAATCTCCTGACATAGCGATAGCAGATTATTATGAGGTAAACAAAAATTATCTCAAAATTCTTGAATATGCATTTCAAAATAATATATATATTGGCATTGCCACCCATGACAAAACACTTATTGATCAATGCTATGAATTAATCCGCAAATACAATGTTGATCCAGAAATGTTTGAGTTCCAAGTACTATATGGTGTTCCGATGGATGACTATTTAAAGAAACACCGAAAGAATAATTATAATGTCAGAGTATATGTGCCTTATGGAAAGCAATGGTACGAATATAGTATAAGAAGAATCAAAGAAAATCCGAATATTTTATTGTATGTATTGAAAAACCTATTTAAACAGTAAAAAATATCTTACTGTCTAATTCGAGAATAAGAAAGATTAATTTCTTAAAGGCTTACCCTTTTGAAGCATATATTTAATCCTGTCAATTGTTTTCGGCTCTCCAGAAAGACTTACAAAAGCTTCTCTCTCTATATCTAACAAATACTGCTCATCAACTTTTGAAAGAGGTCCCGCTTTTTCTCCCCCGGTTAAAACATATGCTAATTTCTTAGCAATCAAAACATCATGATCTGATATTTTACCTGCTTTATGAATGCCTTTAACAGCTAACTCCAGTGCTATTCTTCCTGAAGATCCAAGCAACCTAAAAGTTTCCATTTCAGGTGCCATATAATCATTAGACAAAGATAGGACTTCCTCTTTTGCAACATAAAGTAAATGATCTCTGTTCATTACGATTTTATCATTATCTCGCAAATAACCTAAGGACTTAGCCTGTTGTCCTGATAATGAAATACCTTTTCCTGGAAGAGGCTGACTTATCACTTCGAATGCTTTATTTGAAGCCTGTATACCTTTTTTACCCTTCCAATTACTAAGCATCCTCAAATTTCCTCCTGCTCCAGGGATCAATCCTACTCCAAGCTCAACTAAACCTATATATGACTCAGATGATGCGACTATCAAATCGCATGCACCTACAACTTCGTACCCTCCACCTAACACAAACCCAAACGGAGCAGCAACAACAGGAAACGGGGCAAAACGCAGTTTCTGCATTGTATCCTGCATATATTTAGAAATATGCTCTACAGATTCAAAATCTTTTGCTTCGGCTGCATTTAAAATCAAATTTAAATTTGCTCCCGCTGAAAAATTAGCACCATCGCTCGATATAACAAGTCCTTTATAATCATTATCAACAATCCAAGCAGATGCAAAATCTAGCATTTCAATAATAGAACCGTCTATAGGGTTCATATCTTCTTTTAATACTGAATGAAATTCTATACCAGCGACACCGTCATCCAAATCAAACAATGACGCAGACCACCCTTGCTTTATTAGTTTTTGATTTTTCTTCAAAATTCTAAAAGATTGATCTTTTTTATTCTTGACTATTTCGGAATACTCTTGATTAGCAGAATAATAAGAATCTTTAGAATCAACAAAGTCGTAAAAAGACTCACAGTTAGAATCTAACATTGCCAAAACCCAATCAGGAACTTTGTAACCATCAGCCTTCATTTTTTCAACTGACTTAGCTAGCCCCATATTGTCCCAAAGCTCAAACGGACCTACACTCCACCCAAAACCCCATTTCATAGCTCTATCTATATTAACAATATCATCAGCAGCCTCACCTAGCCTGTTTGCAGAATAAATCAATGTTTTTGCAGTAATTTCCCACATAAGCTTACCAGCAGCATCATTTGAATAAACTAAAGCATTGAACCTGTCTTTCATATTATTATGCTCTCTTGCTAGCTTAATACCCGTATATCTCTTTTTATTTTGAGGAGTGTACTCCAATGTTTCTAAATCTAAGGAGTGTATCACACCTTTATCTATTTTTTTATAAAATCCTTGTCCCTTTTTTTGACCAAGCCATTCATTCTCTAGCATTTTAGATAAAAAATCAGGAATTTTAAAAACATCTCTATCAGAATCATCTAAACACTTTTCATAACCCGTATTTGCAACAAAAGCCAAAGTGTCTAAACCTACTACATCAGCCGTCCTATATGTTGCACTTTTTGGTCTTCCTATCAATGTCCCTGTTAAGGCATCAACATCTTCTACTGAGAACTTATGCTTTAAAGTAGCATCTAAAGTTACCATCATGCCATAAACACCTATCCTATTAGCTATAAAATTAGGAGTGTCTTTTGCATATACGACACCTTTACCAAGATTGTCTTCAAGAAAAGATGTTATTGGAGATACAAAACTGTCATCTGTAAAATCTGTCTTAATAACTTCAACAAGCTTCATATACCTAGGAGGATTAAAGAAATGAGTAATGAAAAATCTGCTTTTGAAATTATCTGACATACCATCAATCAAATCAGAAGCAGATAAGCCAGAAGTATTAGAAGTAATAATCATATCACTAATTTTTAAAGAATCAATTTTTTTGTAAAGATCTCTCTTCCAATCTAACCTTTCAGCAATAACCTCTACCACCCAATCGCATTCTTCTAATTTAGAAAGATGCTCATCATAGTTCATCGGAGTAATCAAATCTGAATTTTTAGGCTCAAAAAATGCATGAGGCCGTATCTTCAATGAAGCCTGCTTGCCTTTCTCTGAAAGTTCTTGATTCATATCAAACATGTAAACAGGAATATTTGCATTAGCTATATGAGCTGCTATTTGAGCACCCATAACCCCTGAACCAAGAACACCAACCTTATTAATCTTCATAATAATCTATTTCACTCTTCTAATTATAGTTGCAATACCTTGACCTGTACCAATACACATAGTTGCAAGACCTAATTCAACATCTTTTTGCATCATCACATTTGTTAAAGTGGTAAGAATCCGGGCACCAGAGCAACCCAATGGATGACCTAATGCAATAGCACCTCCATTCAAGTTGATTTTATCCATATCCCAACCTCCCTTGCGTATAACATATAAGGATTGAGCTGCAAAGGCCTCATTCAATTCTATTACATCAATATCATCCATTGACAAACCTGCATTCTTCAATGCTTTATCTGTAGCCGGAAGCGGACCTTCGCCCATAGTTTTCCAATCAACGCCTGCAATAGACCTTGAAACTATCTCAAAAGCCGAATTTGAGCTGTCAGCCATACCTTGGCCTCCAATCAATATCGCTGATGCACCAAGAGATATAGGGCTAGATGTAGCTGCGGTAATAGAACCTGCAGCATCAAATGCTGGAGATAAAGACTTCATCTTATCAACATCTGGAACACGAGGACCTTCGTCTTTAGAAAAAGTTTGACCATTAAATTCTACAGGAATTATCTCGTTATCAAATTTATTACTATCAATAGCATCTAATGCTTTTTTATGTGAAAGAATTGAAAAATTTTCTTGATCCTCTCTAGAAATATCCAATTCTTTAGCTAAGTTTTCAGCCGTCTCTCCCATCCCAATATAAAATTCTTTTTCATTTAACTGCTCATTGAAATCTGGAACAAAACCTCCCATGGGCACTGTAAACATATCTTCAACACCTGAAGCAATACCTGCTTTAATATCACCTGCAATAACAGCTTGACTCACTTGATGAACAGAATCCATAGATGATCCGCAAAATCTATTTACCACTTTTCCACCTGTTGAAAGAGGAAGATCTGCTAAAATAGATATACTTCTTGCCATAAGCATCCCTTGTGGACCTTCAGGAAAAGCACACCCTGTCACCAAATCTTCGATATCATCTTTATTAATATTGGAATTTCTATTTAGCAACCCTTTTATAATGCAAGCACTTAAATCATCTGACCGAAGACCTAACATATTACTATTTTTCATAACTATAGGACTTCTAACTGAATCAATGATATATGATTTTGACATAATTAATAATCTTTCTATTTATCTAAATAATATTTTTCGTATTTATATAATGATTTCACTATCGCATTCTTTAAAGATATTACATTAGGATTATAATTAAGCTTTTGCTCCCAATTTTTAAACACACTCATCAATGCAGAGTCATTATTTTCAGAATCAATATATGCTAAAATTACTTTTGCATTTTCAACAATAATATTATAATGATTACTAATGGACAATGATAGTACTTCAAAAGTATTATCTTTATGTTCTCCGACATTCAATTCTTTATATCTTTTATAGCAAGTATCCATTGTACAAAGAGATATAATGACATTTGCTAACGGCTCAATAATCCACTGCTTATTCTTCAAATCTTGACCATACATGTTAATTGAGGCATTCAATGCTTGAGCAAATAAGGACCTGCAAAATTCAATCACATGCGCCTCTTTCAAAGATGGGTCCTCTGATAACGAATCTAACTCTGGAATCCAATTTTCTTCTCTGTCTTTAATCAAATCTCGTATAGGGAGTTCTTCAAGAATAGCTTTTTTAAGTGCATAAGAACCTACTATCAATCTATTAATTTCATTAGTTCCTTCAAAAATCCTATTAATTCTTTCATCTCTATATAAAGTAGCGGCATCATATTCTTCTATAAATCCAGCCCCACCCATAACTTGGACACATTCATCAACTATATATGCTAAATTTTCAGAACATAGAACTTTGCATGCCGATGCTTCAATTGCATGATCTTCAATGATTTTTTGAAGCTTGACATAATAGCCATCTTCCTCTTTATCCAATGTATTTGCAATTGAGTCAATCGATCCAGATGTCATATACACAATTGAATCTGACTCCCAAGCTTTCGTAACCATCATAGAAAATTTATTTTGAATCATTTCAAATTCTTTAATTGATTTTTCAAATTGAAATCTGTCTTTTGCAAATTCCAATGCAGCATTAATTGTAAACTTTGCCCCTGCAGCTGTAGTTGCTCCTAATTTCCATCTGCCTGCATATAAAACATTAAATGCTATTGGGCCTCCTTGGCCCACATTACCTAATACATTTTCTATTGGCACTTTACAGTTCTCAAAGAAGAAAGTAGCCGTAGAGGAGCCTTTAATTCCCATCTTATCTTCTTCTCCTCCCAGATTCCATCCTTCACAATCTTTATCTAAAATAAAAGCTGTATATTGTCCTTCAACTTGTGCAAAAGTAATAGCAACATCTGCCCAAGAACCATTTGTGCAATAAATTTTTTGACCATTTAATATATAGTGCTTACCATCTTCACTTAAATTTGCTACTGTAGAGCCAGCTAAAGCATCAGAACCAGCATTTGGCTCAGTTAGAGCATAACATGCCAGATATTCACCCGATGCAATCTTTGGTAAATATTTATGTTTTTGTTCATCTGTACCATACCATACGATTGGCAATGTACCAATACCCGTATGAGCTGAAAGGGTTACCATGAATGAGGCACTTTTTCCTGAAGAAAGAGCATCTAGAACAATACATGCTGCTGTCTTATCTAAATCAATTCCTCCAAATTTTTCAGGAACATCAATACCTAAAAAACCAAGCTGCCCAACTTCCTTAAATAGCTGAAGTGACAAATCCTTATTCATTTTATTTAAATCTTTATATTGAGGCTTAATCTTATTTTGAGCAAATTCAAAAGCAGCCTGCTCAAACATTTTTTGATCTTCAGAAAATTTTTCTCTACAAAAAACCTGTCCTCTATCAACGGGGACAATTAAAAACGACCCTCCTCGTCCTGAAAGTTTTTCTAATGTAAAAGGGCTATTTGAAAACAATGTATTATTTGACTGTTCTTTACTCATTAATTAATAATTTATTTTGATAAAAAAAGAATAAATATTACTATAGTAATTTAGAATTTTTTAGGCGATTTTTTATGTAACAATTTGTTATTTAACAAAATATTTAACCTTATATTTATTATTGGCAAACAAATGGTCTCTAATGTTTTGAGGGAGCTCAAGAATATCAAACTTGCTTTCAGCCTGATCTATCTGACTAAACAAACTATTCAACTCATAAATAAAAAGCCTATTAAGATTTTCAACCATATAGTCTGATTCTAAGCTAATCATATCAATATAATTAGAGTAAAAACCTGATTTGTTGCCATCGCCTACTAATTCAATTAAAATATCTTGAATCACATCATCATCTGTCAAATCATCCGATTGAAGCGTTATTAGTTTTTCCTCTAATATTAAAAGAGAATTTTTATAATCTAAATAATTGATTTGATAAGCAGAGTCCGACACAGCCCTGCTTAGCTTTAAAGTCTCTATTTTCATATCATTAGTATTTTTAAAATAATAATCGTAAACAGACTCTATTAAATGTACATTATCACTTAATATCAAATCTTGATGATACTTCACAGCTTCATCCAAAGAATCAAACTCATTCACATATTGTCTTAATTGAAATTCTAATAAATCAATAGGGGCAGAGTCTAACATAGGGTTATATAATAATAAATCAGAGTTAAAAACTTTAGAATTATAATCTAAAATAGAATTTAACACAGAATCCATTCCTGATTTATGATACCTATTCATAGACTCTAAATCAGAAAATTCAATTCTCATAATATAATTTTCTTGTTTATGATCAGTTATATATTTAGAACCTAAAATAAAATTCTCCAAAGGCTTTTCTAAAGTTGGATTTGGTGAAAACTTGTTAAATAAGCTTATCTGATGTTTAAAATAAGTTTTAAATCTTACAAGGAAATCTCTAAGCAAGTATCTTTTTGTAAGGTGAAAAGAAGAATTGTGATTTAAGAAATGTTCCTCAATCAAAGTACTCATTTCAATATTGAAATCAGAAATATCAGAACAAGTAAGAAGACTTTTGTAATTCACATAGTCTAAATCAAATTGCAATCTTGATTTTTTATTGATTAAAAAATCATTATCCCTCATGTAATAAACATTATGTATATATTCATCAAAACTTTTTATCTGGCTAGATAAATCAAATAAAATATTATCAATATCATCATGCATCTTAACTAAAAGGAACATAGATAATTTATCTTCCAATAGAATAGTATTATCTTTGCTAAATTTATAATAAATAAACACAGCAATAATTATTGCAAGAATTAATATTTTAGCATATTTCATTATACTAAAATTAAAGAATAAGGAGTACTTTTGTCTAAATATATTTTATCTATCGATGCAGGAACAACAGGTATAACAATAATGCTTTTTGATAAAGAGGCAAATATAGTAAAAAAAGAATATGCTGAATTTTCTCAAATCTATCCAAAACCTGGTTATGTTGAACATGATCCATTAGAAATATGGAACACTACAAAAAAACTTTTAAATAGAATAGCAGAAAAGTATGATAATCAAATTCACAGTGTTGGCATTACAAACCAAAGAGAAACTGTTGTCATGTGGGACAGAAATACAGGTAAACCAATACACAATGCTATTGTTTGGCAATGTAAAAGAACCTCTGAAAAATGTAATGAATTAATTAATAATAATTATTCTGATTTAATAAAAAATAAAACTGGACTACCTATTAGTAGTTATTTTTCTGCAACTAAAATACAGTGGATTATTGATAATGTTTCAAATGCAAAAGAATTAATAAAGACAAAATCTCTCTTATTTGGAACAATAGATACATGGTTAATATGGAACTTGACTAATAGACAGTCACATATAACAGATCATACAAATGCATCTCGGACTATGATTTATAACATTAACACATTCAATTGGGATGATGAATTACTTGCACTATTCAACTTAGACAAATCAATACTACCAGAAATCAATCATTCTACCAGTTTTTTTGGAGAAATGGATTTAGAAATTTTCAGCCAAAAAATCCCAATCACTGGATTAGCAGGCGATCAACAAGCTGCATTATTTGGACAATACGGATACAATCTAAATGATACAAAGTGTACTTATGGAACAGGCTGCTTTATTTTAGCAAATACAGGCAAGGTTAAAGTTGATAGCAATAATGGTTTGCTTACAACTATATCTTGTGATAAAAATGGAAAACCTACATATGCTATTGAAGGATCTGTTTTTATAGGCGGTGCAGTCATACAGTGGTTGCGAGATGAGTTGAAGCTAATTAAAAATGCACAAGAAACTGAAGAGATAGCTGAAAAACTAACTGGAAACGACGGTGTATATATAGTTCCTGCATTTTCTGGATTAGGAGCTCCCTATTGGGATATGGAATCTAAAGGAGTCATAACAGGGCTAACAAGAGGAACTAATGCTAGTCATATAATTAGGGCAGCATTAGAATCAATAGCTTTTCAAGTAAATGATATGATCAAATGCTTAAATAGTGACTTAAAGTGTCAAATAAAAACACTTAAAGTTGATGGAGGAGCCACTCTAAATAGATTTTTAATGCAGTTCCAATCTAATATATCAAATATAAATGTACAAAAACCGAATAATATCGAGTCAACAGCATTAGGAGCAGCATTACTATCAGGTATAGGGTCAAAATATTGGATTGATATCGATGATTTGAAAAATCAAAAGAAAGATACAGTATACCTACCTAAAATGAACGATGCCTCAAGAGAAAAAATATTACAAGAATGGAAGCAGGCCGTTGAAAAATGCTTACAGTCCAATTAATGCCTTGAGCGATGATTTCCCTTTTTATTAGATGATCGCACACTAAAAATCTTACCTCTTTCTAATGTAATAATAACTGAAGCCAGATGTGATTTGAAAAGTGATTTATTTTGAGTTGAGGCTATCAAGGTAACCCCATCATAATTACATTTTCTATATAAAATTTTATTTAACTGCTTAATATGATGAGGACCTAAATGCTGCTCTATTTCATCAATAATCAGAACCTTAGTATCTGCCGCTATATTTGCAGCTAAAACTACCCATCTAAGTTCACCCGGTGTAAGCTTTGACANTTTTAAATTATATAAATGTTTAATATCCATAACTTTCAAAATATTGGATATCTTTTGATCAACATTTGATATATGCTTGTACTTATTTAATAGGTTTTTCATAAATTTTTCAACAGTACCATCCCACCAAGAAACTTTAAAGCTTTGCTCTACATATGCAACATCTTGTAAAAAACGATTATTTGAAATACTAGATAAATCTTTATCTTCATATAACAACTCTCCTGAATCTTGAGATATCTTCTTTGCAATAAGGTTTAAAAGGGTTGTCTTNCCTGAAGCCATATTTCCATTAATAAAATATGCGGCTCCTCTATGAATTGCGAAATTATTTATTTTTAAAACATTATCATTGTTTTGTTTTAATTGAATTTTTTTTAATGAAAAAATTGGAATTTGCATTATTCATTTCCTCCTTTTAAGCTTCTAATAAAATTATTAATAATCATATGAGAAGTCTTTGATTTGTTCAATTCAGGAATTGTATCTATCAAACCTTTATCATGTCTAATTTNAGCATATTTTTTTGTAACAGAATAAGGGAATTCTGGATGGAATTGCACTCCATATATATAGTCTCCAATAGAATATGATTGATTACCCTTTTCATTTGAGGCTAATTCAACAGCTTGTTTTGGCAATTTAATAACAATATCTTGATGAGACATGTAAAAATAATCATCANTTAATACATNCTTNAAAATAGGCGAATTTAAACCGATATCATTAATAATTATATTGCTCGACCCCAACTCCCATCCTTTATTATTTTTCTCTACTATTCCTCCTAGAGCTTGAGCTACTAACTGATGCCCAAAACAAATTCCTAGAATAGGTTTTTCAATATCATATGCTTTTTTAATGAGCATTTCAAGCTCAACAATCCAATCAATATCATCATATACTGATTTTGCAGAGCCAGTTATAATCCATCCGTCACCATCAGATAGCTGAGGGAGTATCCCTTTATAAGCATTATATTGTCTAAATTCAACACCTTCTATGTCACATACATCTTGAACCCATTGATAAGAATGTCCATATTCTTCCTTGACTTGTTCTAGTCCGGGTCCATTACTAATCACTGCAATATTCATACAATTGACCAATCATTTTTTTTATTATAATAATCACATGATATATCAAGACAACATTCAATACAACGAGGATTGTTTTTAAAACAATAATCTTCGGTAAATTTCAACAATGCTTTTTTTAAAAAATCATGNTTATTAACCGGTAAGTATTCAGTCAAAATTTTAGAAATATTATTTTCATTTTTAGCAATCACACCTACTCTTTTAAAAAACCTNTCAATATAATCAGGTGTTTCAAAAGTATCATGATGCACATGGGTATCATAGTTGATAGCCTTATACAAATCAATATTTTCAAGTTTTGAAATTAAAAATGTTATTTTATCCTGTCTTATCAAATCTTAAACAAGAAAAAGAAATTATTATAAATTATCTATATAATGNTCTGCATCAAGTGCGGCTTTACATCCGCTACCTGCTGCTGTTACAGCTTGTCTATATTTAGTATCATGAATATCACCAGCTGCAAAAACTCCCTCTACTGATGTAAAAGAAGAGTCTCCTTTAGTAATTATATATCCAGTTTCATCTAAATTTAACTGATCAATGAATAAGTCTGAATTAGGTTTATGACCAATAGCTACAAAAACCCCATCACAGTCTAAATCAGAAAATTTACCATNTAATGTGTTTTTTATTTTTACTCCAGTCAAGCCACCTTTGTCAGGTTCACCATACATATCTGCAATTTCAGAATTCCACAAAACTTCAATTTTAGAATTTTTCAAAACTCTTTCTTGCATTATTTTTGATGCCCTAAATGAATCTCTTCTATGTACCAAGGTTACTTTAGAAGCAAATCTAGTAAGATANTTAGCTTCTTCCATAGCAGAGTCTCCTCCGCCAACAACTAAAATCTCTTTGTCTTTAAAGAAGAAACCATCACATGTTGCACATGCAGAAACACCATGGCCCATCAACTTACTTTCATTTTCTAAACCTAACAGCTTAGCCGATGCACCTGTAGCAACAATAACCGTATCAGACTCATATTCATCATCTCCAACAAAAACTTTAAATGATTTATTGGAAAGATCAACTTTATCTACATTTTTAAAATGAGTTTCAGCTCCAAATCTTTGAGCTTGTTTCCTGAAATTATCCATCAATTCAGGACCCATAATTCCATCTGGAAATCCTGGATAATTTTCCACATCAGTAGTGATTGTCAACTGTCCCCCAGGCTGAACCCCCTCAAAAACCAAGGGTTCAAGATTTGCACGAGCAGCATAAATTGCTGCGGTTAAACCTGCAGGNCCAGAGCCTATAATAATAACTTTTCTCTTCATCCTTTTATATTAGTTTATCTAAAACATTGGCTATTTCAGCTTCAGGCACATTACCTACAAGCTGTTGTTCAATGTTTCCATTTTTAAATACCAAAATATTTGGNATACTTCTAACCCCATATTTTTGAGCTATAGATGGATTTTTATCAACATTCACCTTACCAACTTTAACTTTTCCATTATATTTTTCTGCAACAGTATCAATTGTTGGNGATAACATTTTACATGGNCCGCACCACTCTGCCCAAAAATCTACTAATACAGGCATGTCTGAAGATTCTACTTCAGAATTGAAATTATCATCCGTGAATTCCATCGCCAATTCGCTCATACTAATTCTCCCTTAATTATATTTACATATTCCAATAACTAAATTTATAATTTTAAACACAAACATAAATATTTTTTTTTAAATAATTTTTGTATATAAATTAAAACATACATATTTTTAGGAATTTGGTGCAAATCCAAAGCTGACGCGCAACTGTGTTTCTTGAATCAAACAAGATAAGCCAGAGACTAAAATCTAAACACTTAATCCTTCGCGAAATGAGGAGAAACTATGAAGTTATATAACTACTTACTAAACATGCTGCTTCTGACTGCAGCATTTTCAACTACAAAAACATACATTGCATGTGAGGGCCAGTTCTATGGAGGATCTGGATCCATTAGTGTAATCCAAAATAATAACACATACTCAATAGATAATTTAGGTAATACCCTTCAATCTATAGAAGTTTATGAAGATATGCTTTTTGCAATTGTAAATGGAACATCTGAAATCCATATTTATAATATTAACAATGAAGAGGAAACTCTGTTAAATACTATTAACACAGGCTCATCTGGTCCAAGAGAAATGGCTATGCATAATGGATATTTATATTTTACAAATTGGTATTCCCAAAGTATCAAGTATATAGACTTAAACACATTTGAAATAATTGGAGAAATTTTGGTTGATGGTTTGCCCGAAGATATAGTTAGCGATGGAGATCACATCTGGGTAACTATAAATATGAACTCAGACTGGTCTGATGGTAATAAAGTTTTAAAAATAAATACTGAAACTATTGAAGTGGAGGAATATATAGTTGGCCAAGGTCCAAAAAACCTCATCTTACATGAAGATGAGGTTTACATATCACGAATTTATTATGATGAAAACTGGAATACTTTTCATGGCACATCAAGAATAAACTCTGATGGAAGTGTTGACCAAATAAATTATGGTTCAGGGATGGCATGCGGTGGAAGCATTGTATCTTATAATAATCAAATTTATAGATCTTATGATGGAGGAATAGCACCATTAAATACCAACTTAGAAATTCAAGAATCGCTTAGAATTGGTGATTATGGGTATTGGAATGTTTACGATGTAAAAACAATTGATGATGAAATTTATTTTGCAATCACAGACTTTTCAACTACCCATCAAGTCGCTATCGTTGACTCAGATGGCAATGAAATAGGTCTATATAATACGGGTGTCATACCTGGTGATTTTGCAAAATGGACCAATTGCATAGCTAATGGTGATTATAATCAAGATGGTGAAATAAATGTCTCTGATGTTGTTGGAACAGTATCTGTAATAGTAGGCAATGCAGAGTGGCCTGGTGATTGCTCAGAGGAGAGTGCAGATATTAATGGAAATGGAATTGTTGATGTTGTTGATGTTGTACAAATAGTTCAATTGATTGTTGGTGGAAGAGTACAAGATGCAACTGCTGCAAATATCATTAAAACTTTTGATTCAGTTTCATTAAAATCTGATGGGTTTATAGGTGCTGTCCAAATGACACTTGCTCATAATGATGAATTTAGCATTGACATTACTAATGATGCTTTAGTTGCTGAATATAATACAACTGAAAATTCAACAACCTTAATCATTGTCAACCCAGAGAGTGAAAAACTGTTCTCAGCTGAAGGATCTTTTGAAATTACCGATGTAATAGTTGTGAATTCGAAAAATGTAATAGAAAATTCAATTACCATGCCAAATCTATTTAATTTAAGTGCTGCTTATCCAAATCCTTTCAACCCTACTACTTCATTCTCGCTAGATTTACCAATCGATAGCCATGTATCAATTAATGTATATAATGCTACGGGGCAAATCGTTGGAACTATTGCTAATGAATACATGAAAGCAGATATATATAATTACTCATGGAATGCATCTAACCTACCAAGTGGAGTGTATTTTATAAATGCTGAGATTGGAAGCAATCTGGCAATACAAAAACTTACTCTTTTAAAGTAATATCATTTTAATAATAGAGCCTTGTAATATGAGGCTCTATTATTTTTTTAATCTAAAACAAAACTTCTTTAAAATGAAGAATGAAAAAATAGAAATTAAATTAGAAACAAGAAGTACATTTTTTTTTAACATGATTAAAAAATACCTAATCTCCGTTCTTAAATTTATTTTTTCGATTTTAATCTTAGCTGGAACATTATACATTAGTTTTTACATCTTATTATTTTTAATTATAATAATAACTGCATCATACTTATTTAACAGATTGAAGTCATAACAACGTACATGCTCAATAAGGATTCAATCTTAAATAATCTGAATCAGAAATATTCTAGCACCTTGGGAAGAGATCGTGACCCTCGCTTAAAAACAGATGTTTCTCCATTTCAATTAATCATTAGAAAGTCAATATGGACATTACTTACGTTACCAAGGTTAGATTTCATAATAGGTCTTTTATATCCTAAATCTACTATCACACATTTCAATGTTAATAATGCAATAGCATTAACAATAGATGATGGATTCTGTGGAATTGATAATGCAGAAGGTTCTATGTTAAAAGAAATTAATACACTTCTTAAATCATATAATGCCCATGCAACTTTTTTTACAGTTGGATCTCATTGTCAAAACACCCCCCAAAGAGAAATTAATGAATTAATTAAAAATGGTAACGAAATCGCAAATCACAACATGATGGATTGGCCATATAAAAAATATACAGAAAACGATTTTGAAACAGACTTGCTTTTAAATAAAGATATATTATCATCATATGAACAAGAATACTCTTTATGGTACAGGGCACCATTTGGACAATTAAGCAACAATATGAACAAGGTTTTAAACAAACACAGTATGAAACATGTCTTACCTAGTGTCTTTGCACATGACACTTTCATTCCCGATCCAAAATGGATATCAAAATATATTTTAAAAAGAGTTGTCCCTGGCTCTGTATTGTTAATCCATATGCCTGAAAAAGGAGTTAGAGAATGGAATTATGAAGCTTTAAAACTTACACTGCAAGGATTGAAAGAAAAAAAATTAGAAGTCTTAAATCTAACTGAAATAAGTAATAAAGAAATCTTGAATGCTTAAATATTTATTTTACAGCAGTTATTTATACAATGAAGAATTAGAAATATACTTATAGACAATTATATTACTAAATATTAATAGATGAGCATATATAAAATCTTCTAAAGGTATAGTCAAAAATCTTATGCCTAAATTTTGATCAGGACTATACCAAACAACTATTTGATCAAAAAACAACCCTGTCAATGCACCATTGACTATGACAAATGGTAACATTAATAATAAGAAAGTAGAATAATAATAATTATGATTTATTTTATTAAAAATAAAGTAATTTNAAATTAATAAAGCAGCCGTTATAGATAAACAAAAAAATGTATAATANTTATCTATATTAAAAAATGAAATTAATAATAGAATAATAGCTATGTATAAATCAGATTTATTTAAATTAGCATTTTTAAAAAAAACAATTTCATACTTTTCTATTACATGATAAGTATACATACAACAAAATGGTATAAATATAAAAAATAAAACCTCCTCTAATGGCAAGTTATATATATATATGCTTGAATGATATTCTTCATTAAATCCCCATACCTGAATATTTGTAAAGATTACATCCCAAACAATAAAAGGAAGACTTGTAAGCGGCAATGAAATAATTAGTTTTTTGAAATTAGGAAAATAATTTACTTTAGGATGAAAAGAAAAGATAAATGGCACAAAAAATGACAAGACTAAAATTTTAAAATAATAAGTCATCTAATATGTGATAAATCCAAAGTTGGTGCAGCCTTTTTTAGTTTTAACTGAATGGTGCTTTAAATGAGCTTTTCTAACTTTTTTTAAATATGAATTGTTTATTTTTTTTAAAATAGAAAACCTTCTATGAACAAAAATGTCATGTAAAAAAACATAAATTAATCCATAAGACAATATGCCAATTCCAATTGATAAAATTATATTATTATTGTATTTAAGGCCATTCAATATGCAATAGATTGAAGGAATAGAGAATATGATAAAATAAACATCGTTCAACTCAAAGAAACCTCTTTTTTTAGAGTGATGAGATTTATGCAAAAACCAACCTGGACCATGCATAATATATTTATGTGTCAATATTGCAACGACTTCCATAATAATAATTGATATAATGACAATTGCTATGTATAATAAATAATCAAGCATAATTAAAATGTTTCTTAATAAAAAAATCTTTATCTAATTTTTCTATAATCAACTTAAACCAAGGAGTAAATTTGTTAGGACTATGTTCAATCTGTTGCTCTAAATCTTCATATGATATGTATTTATAATCACAGACCTCATCTTTATTAATTCGAGGCAGAGAATTAGATTGACCTAAGAATACGGTATCGTGTTCATGCTCAATTAAGTTATTATTTAATTTTGCTTTATATATAAAGCTACAATACTTAGTTAAATAAGTGCTCATTCCCATCTCTTCTTCCAACCTTCTATTAACAGCTTCTTTGTATCCTTCATCAATAAAGGGATGACTGCAGCAAGTATTTGTCCATAGACCAGGAGTATGATACTTCGTATCTGCTCTTCTTTGAAGTAACAATTCTCTTCTTTTATTATAAATAATAATAGAAAATGCTCTATGTAATAAACCTCTTTGATGTGCAACAATCTTATCTTCGAAACCAATAACATCATTATCTGAATTAACTAATACTACTTTGTCCATTAAAACATACCTAAATTAACCTTGATTGCAGATCTGCAAACCAAACCTATTTTTTTAAAATTATTAATTCTTATTCTAGTACTATAGAGCTTAGAAACATTTAATTTTTTAATTTTTTTCAATAGCTCTCTATAATATACATATGCAACATAAACACCAAAAAATGAATCTTTGTCAAGTTTTTTCAAACCAATCAATGAATCTGAAAAATCATTTTCAATATCTCTGATAATTATAGACTTTTCGACATCTGTCATTTGTTTTATATCTATATTAGGAAAATATATACGTCCTAATTCTTTACTGTCATACTCAATATCTCGAAGAAAATTTACTTTTTGAAATGCCGATCCTAATTTCATTGCACTTTCTTTTAAATCTAAATATTTTTCTTCATCTCCATTAACAAAAACCTTCAAACACATCAACCCTACTACTTCTGCAGAACCATGAATATATCTATCATATAACTTGCAATTATATTTTGATGGATTTAAATCCATTTGCATACTTTCAAAAAACTTCTCAACAAGATAAGGCTCAAAGTTATATCTATGATAGACAGATTGAAATGAATTAAGTATTGGATTGAGGCTGATTTTCATATCTATTGCTTTATTATAATCATTTTTTAAATCTATCAAAAGTTGTTCTTTATCATAATCATGAAATGAATCTACTATTTCATCTGCCAATCTAACTAAACCATAAATAGCATAAATATCATTTCTAATATTTTTTGATAACAATCTTGAACTAAAAGAAAAAGATGTGCTATATTGATTAGTCATTGTTTTTGATACCTTATTTGACCACTCATCATAAATTCTTTTCATTATTAACTATCCTTCATTATTTGTTTTGCTGCTATTTTACCTGATATTACAGCAGGAGGAAGCCCTGGACCTGGAACCGTAAAATGCCCACTATAATATAAATTATTAATTTTTTTGTCTTTCATTTTAGGTTTAAAAACAGCTGTCTGAAAAAGAGTATTAGCTAAACCATAAGCATTCCCTTTATAAGCATTATATCTATCTTTAAAATCATTTACACAAAATGATTCTTCAACAATTATCTTATCTTTAATATTTTGGTTAGTCACACTCTCAATTCTACTTAAGACATCTTCTAAATACTTGTTCCTAACATCTTTACTATCATGCGAATCAGAAGCAATAGGAATCAAAATAAAAATATTTTCCATGCTTGTATTAGGCACAACAGACTGATCAGTTTTACTTGGACAGCACATATAAAACAATGGCTCTTTTGGCCATATGTTTTTTTCAAATATATCATTTAAATGACTATCGAAATCTCTATCAAAAAATAAATTATGATGATCTATATTTTGAACTTTTTCTGATAAGCCTAGATAAAATATTAGTGCTGATGGTGCTATGTTGCGTTTAGACCAGTAAGATGCTTTATATGTTCTATGCTTTTTATCAAGTAAATTCATTTGAACAAATGGGTACTCAGCTGAGCATATAATATAATCAGCTTTATATGAATTTCCATTTTTTGATTTTATTTCTTCAATATTATTTTCCTTGATTTTAAAACTAGAAACCTCTTCATTCAGAATATGTTTAACTCCAAGCTCTTTACTTAATTTTCCAAAACCATTACTAACTTCAACCATACCACCATTAGGATACCAAGTTCCACCTACAATATCTGCATAGTTCATAAGGCTATATAAAGCAGGAGTATTGCTAGGTGTCCCACCTAAAAACATTGATGGGAATTCCAACATATCTTTAATGATTTTACTTTTAAAAAATGATGATATATGATTGCGCAAAGATTTTAGAATATCTAGGCTGAAAAAATACCTTATCATAGAAAATGAAAAATATTCTTTTATTGATAAATTAGGTTTATCAATAAAATGGTCCATTGAAATCTTATATTTCAGCTCTGCCTCTTTCATGAATTTTTTCATCCTCTTAGAAGATCCTGGCTCAATAGATTCAAACATATCTTCTAAATCATTCTTATTTGTAGAAATATCATATTGGGATTCGTTTGCAAAAAATTTATAAGAAGGCTCTAGCCTTGTAAGTTTATAGTAGTCACTCGTATTTTTATTGAAATCTTTAAAAAAATTATCGAATACATCAGGCATCCAATACCATGTAGGACCTAAGTCAAATGTAAAACCCTCTTTTTTAAATGATGTCAATCGCCCACCAACACTTTCATTTTTATCTATAATTGTAACATCATAGTTTTTCTCTGCTAAATAGCATGAAGCTGAGAGACCCGACAATCCTCCTCCAATAATAATAACTTTTTTCTTTTTTTCAGAGTTGCACATATTCATAATTTATTTATAATATTAATTACCTGCAAGAAAAATATCGCTCATATCGCTCATTTTTTACTTGCCTTATAAAACAAAAAAAATATAAATTAAATAAAATTTACAAGGTAAAAATGACATACAATTCATATCAAATTGCAGCAATTATTGGAGTTAATGTATCTACAATTAAAAGATGGACTGATTCTGGGAAATTAAAATGTTTTCAAAGTGTTGGTGGCCATAGAAAATTCCATTTAAATCATATTGCAGAGTTTTTAAAAAAAAATAATAAAACCTCTACTGATATCAACATAAGTGAACTAGTTGGAAAAAATATTAAGCTAGCAAATGCTATAGATAAAGAAAATTATAAATATCTCATAAAATATTCTTATGAGAATTTGATTAGTGGTAAGGCGGATCGATTTATGTCCCTGAATGATTCATTAATTCTTAAGAATTATAAAATTTATGATATTTTTGATAAAATTTTAAACCCTACTTTGAAAAAAATTGGAGACCAATGGACACAAGGAAATTTATCAATTACTGAAGAGCATATGGCTTCTGAAATCATTAAAAAGTTTCTGACAAATATAAATTTTCAATATCTTTCAATAAATAATAAATATAATGCTTTTAGCTTTACATTATTTGAGGATAAGCATGATATTCCTTTACATATGAGCGAAGCCGTCTTTAATCATATTGGAAATATCAAGACATTTAATTTAGGGCAAAATTTACCTGTAGATGATTTCTTGAATTTAGCTCAGAAGGTAACACCTAACTTGATTTTCATATCTATTATTTACATACAAGATTTAGACAAGATAAATCAAGAAGTCAATTTACTATTAAAATCTTTTAGCAATAATGAAACTACTATATTTTTAAAAGGTAGAACTGATGAGCTGAGGTTAAACTATTCAAATTTTATTCCAGTAAAAGATTATAATCATCTATATAATTATATATCTGAAAACATAAAATAAATTTATCATGACAAAATATTCTAGATTTCTATTGCAAACATTAATGATTTTGCTAACAATGAATAATACTATTTACGCTGAATCAGGAAGTATATTTGGTGAAATAGTAGATATTGATACCCACCAGCCTCTACCAGGTGCTGATATAATTATTAAAAGTTTAAATAAAGGAGTTGGAGCAGATAATAATGGCTTTTTCCAAATTAATAATATACCCGTAGGAAGCTATACAATTACAGTTTCAATGATTGGATACTCTAAAGTATCTAGAACAAATGTAAATATTTATTCAAATCGACAAACCCCTTTGAAATTTTATCTATTTCCACAGGTATTAAAAGGTAATGAAGTAATTGTACAGTCAAATTATTTTGGCAAAGCTAAAGATGGTATAGTGTCCACTCAAACAATAGATAGAGAGGAAATACGGTCTGATCCTGTTGGTATTTATGATGTGCAGATGATGATACATAACCTTCCATCTTTAGTAACAGCTACTGACCAAAGCAATGAAATAATAGTTAGAGGTGGAGGGCCCGGTGAAAATCTATTTATAATGGATCATCTAGAAATACCAAACCCTAATCATTTTGGAGATGTAGCAACGGGTGGTGGTCCTGTAAACATATTAAATACAGAATTCGTTGAACGGATTGATTTTTTTGCAGGAGGCTTTTCCTCTAGATATGGAGATAAGCAATCTTCAGTTATGGATATTAAACTTAGGGAAGGAAATTATAATAACTTTGAATTAGATGCTGAATTGAGCATGGCCGGTTTTGGATTCTTAACTGAGGGGCCCTTTTTAAATGGAAAAGGATCATTTATTAGCAGCTATAGGAAGTCTTTTCTGAAATATTTTATTAAATCTGCAGGCCTTATCTCAGTACCTGAATATTGGAACACACAACATAAAATAACTTATAACATTAATGATAAAAATAAATTAATATTCAATTTCGTAGGTGGAAGTGATGAAGTTAACATTGAAGGCGAAGACAGACCGGAACTAAAAGGTGCTGAGAATGTAAACTATCTAGGGTATCAGTATACCACAGGCCTCACATACAAATCATTGTTTTCTTCAAAAGGCTATTCTCTTATATCTATTGGAAAAACAATAAGCAATTGGAATGCAAATGCTTATGAAATAGATAATAATAAAAATAATATATTTTTTCAACGTGACAATACAGAATCAGATATTTTTTTAAAAGCTGATTTAGTATATAAGCTAAACTCTAAATTAGAGTTTTCTTTCGGAATCAATGGCAAGTATGGCCAATATGATATGCTTGAATCTTTAAAACCTGATACTGTTTTTCAATATAATTATAGTGATTTAGAAAATATGGATATGATTAGTCTATTAAACTATAATAGCTACTATGATTTAGCATCAAATAGACCAGAATATATTGATAAAATTAATAATTATGAAATTTCAGATACAATTTTAATTAATAGTGGATTTGAAAATGACAACAATGGTGGTATTGAAAAATATGCTGGATATTTTCAGCTTAAATATATTTGGAAAAGCCTAACATTTACTGGCGGTTTCAGATATGATAATGTCCCCTACAATAACACTTCTAAAATTGCTCCACGGTTCGGCACTAGCCTTTCACTTAGTCCTATTACAAAAATAAATATAGCCTTTGGGAGATACTATCAAACCCCATATTATTGGATCTTTATGAATCCTATCAATGATAGTATCCTTAAACATTCCTTTTCAGAACAAGCTGTGATTGGATTAGAACATTATTTTGATAATGATATCAAAATGTCTTTAGAATTCTATAAAAAAGAATACTTTAATAGACCTATACCAAAATCAAATATAACACCAGAACCATATGATAATTTTTTAGGATTTGTTGATGTAGGAGAAGGTAGGTCAGAAGGTATTGAACTTTTTCTACAAAAAAAGTTTACTGACAAATGGCATGGTACTTTTAGTTTCTCTCATTCTGTATCTGAAACTAAAGACTATAGGTCTGATAAAAATAATTATTTCCCATCTGACTATGATAGAAGGAATGGACTAACAGTTGTTGGAGGTTATAAAATAAAGTTTAGAGAATTTAATTGGTATAATGACATTAAGGAATCAGCCATATTCCCTTTCATCGCATGGTTTCCAATTATGTTTTCTGATAACTTAGAAATTAGCTTTAGGTATAGATACTCTGACGGCCTCCCATATACATCAAAAAAATATAATTATTTAGTTAGAAAGTGGTATATAGATTCAAATCAAGATATAAATAATGACAGATCTAATTATTATAGCAGATTAGATTTGATGATACTTAGAAGGTTTAATTTTAAGAATATTAATATCACTACTTTTTTAGATATTCAAAATATATTCAATAGAGATAATGAATGGGAAAAAGTGTATCTAGAAGATGGAACTTATACAATGTCATATCAATACAAACAAACTCCAATAATGGGACTCATTATAGAATTTTAATATTATGGATTATATTGATCATATAGCAATACAAGTTAAAAACATTAAAAAATCAACAAAATGGTACGTTGATAATTTTAAATGTAAAATATTATATATTGATGATACTTGGGCATTTATTGAATTTGAAAATATAAAGTTGGCATTAGTTACAAAAAATCAACACCCCCCACACTTTGCAATATTAGATAAAAATTTAAAAATTGATAAAAATACTGTAGAGCATAGAGATGGGTCAGTCTCAAAATATATTCAAGATAATGATAAAAACTTTATTGAAATTATTAATTATAGAGATTGATAAAATTATATTTATTATATCCA
>NZVQ01000036.1 GCA_002701525.1 Fidelibacterota bacterium
TTACAGGCAATGATGGCTGTGATGTAGGTGGTGTTTTACCTTGGGCAACTAACTTAGGTGCTCAACCTGTAGCAGGTGATGTTACTGGTGTACTTACTGATGGTGTTGTAGCTGGCTGTTATGGATCAGTTATAGCAGGTGTTTCTGCTCAATGTACAGCTGCCGGTGGTGTTGAAAATACTGTTTATGGCGGTTGTGTTGAACAGGCTTCAAGTGCTGATTTTGCTGCTGCATGTGCTTATTATGGTGTAGAAGCCTCTGTAGCTCAAGCATGTCTTGATGCAGGTGGTCCTGCGGAATCAAATCCAGATGTAGCAGGTGGATTAACTTGCTATGACTTAGCTGCTCAATATGCAGCAGGTTCAGGCGGTGACTGTGCAGTTGCTGCAGGACTAGCAAGCCAAGATTGTGCTACTTCAAATGGTTTGTCTCTTTGCTGTTTAGCTGGTGGTATTGGTGCTGCAACATATGCTTCTTGTGATGAGTTCGCAGGTAGTTTTGAATTAGATACTTTAGATGGGTTAGCTCTAGAATTAACAGGTGCTACATGTGTTGATACTGGTGCTGGTTGGGCTGCTAATTGTATAGCAGGTGTAGATGTAGCTACTGATGTATGGGTAATGAATCCAGATGAAACCTATGCTTACTGGAGTCAATTTGTTACATGGAATGCTGTTCAATTTGGTGCATGTTATGGTGCTTGTGTAGCATCAGGTGCTGATGGAATGTATACACCAGGCAGTGCAGAAGCTCATGGCTACTGTGGTGGTGTTGAGTGTGCTAGCTGGTTAGTTGATGATAGTGCAAATGCATTTGATCCTGCTTGTTTAGGTGACGGTGATCCTTCTGACTGTTCTGGTCGTTGGTCTTTCCACTTCAACCCAACATGTATTCCTGAAATTGAAGTTAGACAGGTTGTTATTGAGTTCAATGAACTTGGTGGTGAATGTGCTAACTCAGGTGATTCTAATGAAGATGGTAGTTTAAATGTTATGGATGTTGTAGCAACTGTAGCTCATATTCTTGGTAACGGTACTTTAACAGAGGGTGGTACATGTGAAGCTGATTCTAATGCTGATGGAACATTGAATGTTATGGATGTTGTTCTAACTGTGAATACTATTTTAGGCAACACTCGTGCTGCTGATGCAACAAGCATTATGATTAACAAGTCTGCAAACGAAGTGTCTTTTGATGCAAATGGTTATGTTGGTGCAATCCAAATGACTTTAACTCATGGAGATGATTTCTCAATCAACCTTACGGATGAGGCTTTAATTGCTGACTATAACACTGAAGATAATAAAACTACAGTAATCGTAGTAAATCCTGAAACTACAGATTTATTTGCAGCATCAGGCATGTTTACTATTGATGAAGTATTAGCTTCTTCAGATGGTTATAACTATGTAAATGTTGAAATGAATATGCCTATTTCTTATACAATAAGTGATGCATATCCAAATCCATTCAATCCAACTACTTCTATTGATATTGCTTTAGATACAGATGCAAATGTTTCTGTTAAAGTATTTAATATCATGGGACAATTGGTTGATGTTATTTCTGAAGGTAATTTAACTGCAGGTGCTCACTCTGTAGCTTGGGATGCTTCTCAAGTTTCAAGTGGTGTATACTTCGTTAATACTGAAGTTGGTTCTGAGACTAATGTTCAGAAAATAATGTTAGTAAAATAAATTCAGTTTAAATATTGAATCTACAAAAAAGCCTCGCTCTATTAGAGTGAGGCTTTTTTCTTTTCATTTAAATTTAACATATATGTAAATTTAGAACTAATAATGAAAGATTGAATTAAACATTAATCAAATTCTAAAAATATTAATATATACAATAACAGTATTTTCTAGTTTGTTTGCTAGTAAGATAAAAGGAACCGTTGTAGATAAAGATTCTGGTTCTGCTCTTGTTGGTGCGAATGTCTTTTTACTAGAGGTCAAATTAGACAAGCCTACCGATATGGGATCTGCTAGTGATTTTGATGGAAATTACATTATTGACAATGTTCCTGCAGGTCGATATATTTTGGTATGCTTCTATATGGGATATGATTCCTATCGTAAACCTATCAAAATAAATCCTAATGAAGATTTTGAATTAGATGTTGCTCTTACTCCATCAGTGATTGAATTGCAGGAAACAAAGGTTACTGCTAAGAAAAGACAACAAAAAATAACTGAAGCACCAGCATCAGTAGAGATAGTTAGTAATCGAGATATTCGAAGACAATCCACTACAAATATAGGGTCATACCTTAAAGGCATGAAGGGAGTAGACTTTACCTCTAGTGGTATCAATAACTACAGTATCACTGTAAGAGGGTTTAATAGTAGTTTTTCAACTCGACTATTAACACTGACTGATGGTAGGGTGGCAAATATTCCTGCATTACGAGTAATAAATTACAGTACCATCCCTCAATCAACTGATGACATCGAAAAAATGGAAGTAGTTTTAGGCCCTGCAACCGCATTGTATGGTGCAAATGCACATAGTGGAGTGGTAAATATTATATCAAAATCCCCTGCTGACTCAGAAGGCTTTACATTTAGTGTATCTGGAACAAATGATGAGAGAGAATTAAGAAAGGTTAATGCTCGGTTTGCTAAAAAAATAACTGATAAGCTAAGTATAAAATTATCTGGATCGTACTTACATGCCTATGAGTGGCCTTACTTATCAGAAACAGAATATAAAACTCACTCTTACCCATGGGCTGGTAATCCAGAACGAATCTCTGATGGTTGGGATAATAATCCTCATGATTCTGCTCCTACGGGAGCAATCGTTGGAAGTGAAAATTATAAACTTGCTGTATCTGAAACATGCATTGACCTAAATGGTGATGGAGATGTTAATGATGATGGAGAATGTAAACGGATTGGTAATGGAGAGCCTAATGATACTGGAGATCCAGACGGAGATGGATTTCAAGGTGAAGATTGGGTGAATGGATATGATGATGATGGAGATGGAAAAATAGATGAAGATGCCTTTTGGGCTGATGGGGTTGATAATGATGGAGATGGAGAAATAGATGAAGGCATTGATGGTTTTCTAGATAAATATGTTGATGGTTATGATAATGATGGAAATGGAATTATCGATGATTCAAATGAATTAGCTTCAACAAATACAGGTTATGATGATGCTCCATCATGGGGATATAATATTGATCAATTAAATGTTCTAGTTGAATTTGGACGTGTGCCTGAATATATCAATTATTATGATAGTACAAAAAATAAATGGTACAACCCTAATGTAATAGATCCTAATGACTTATGTATTAAAGGGAGCATATTAAATAATGGCGACATTTGTTCTGACCCTCATTTAAAAGGGGATTTTAAATATAGTGAAAGCAAAGAACAGTATTTATTTGATGTTTATATTTATGATTTTGGTGAAGATGGAAAAGCTGGTGATGGATATTGGGATGATTTACAAGGTGATGGAGAATTTCAGGTAGGAGAATCATTGAGTTTCCTTGGTACTCATGGAACGGACCAAGATTGTGGTCTAGATGGAATATGTCCTAGCGATGCTAATTGGGTAGCTGCTGATTATGGTGAAGGAGATGGAATATGGCAACCTGGAGATGGATGGGTTGATGTGAACAATAATGGTATCGCAGATTTATGTAGCTTTGGACAAAGCGGTTGTGATACATATTTACTTCCAGATGAAAATAATTATAATGATGTATGGCCTCCTAAAAATGGAGTTTGGGATGAAGGTGAAATAATTTATGACTATGGTCAAGATGGTGTACCTGGAACCAATGATTATGGCGAAAACGATGGAGTACTATTAGCAATAGATAAGAATGAAAGAGATGGACTTAGAGATACTGGTGATGGAAAATTTAACTATACTGGAGATTCTTTTACAGATACAAATGGCGATGGTATTTGGAATTCAGGAGAACCATTTGAAGATGGAAACAACGATGGGACATATACTCCACCGGACTATGAAGGAAATTTTCAAAGAGTATCAGATACTAATGGTGATGGATTAGATGATTACCCAGATTTAGAAGTAGATAATAGAAAAGTTGAAATGAGAATTGATTTTGACCCTACCAAAGACTTGTCTTTTAGTTTTCAATCAGGTTATTCCTATTCAAAAACTCAACAAGTTACTGGAACCAGTAGATATTTAGCTGATGGGTTCACTTATACATATTACCAACTAAGAGGTAGTTATAAAAATTGGTTTTCACAAGTTTATCTAAATCAAAGTAATTCTGGCAATACAAGAGGTTATAATCAAGGAAATGTGATTAGAGATGAATCTCGCAATATCGCAGCACAATTACAAAATAATTTCAAAATGGATTTTATAAGGTCTAAAATGGTTTGGGGAATTGATTATTTTAGAACTGAACCTAACTCAAATGGAACTATTTTGAATGATGGTCCAAATGGTTACGATAATAATGCAAACAATCTATACTTAGCTAATGATGGTATAGATAATGATGGTAATGGATTAATAGATGACAACTTAATGCTTGAGGATATCTGTGTATCTTCAGAAGATGACACACAAGGAAAAACTGAGTTTTTTAGAGATGGTAGAAAATGGCAATGCGGCGAAGGAATTGATGAAGAAAGTGAATTTGTTGACCCTACATCAAATGAACTTGGGCTTTATTTTCAGACACAAACAAACATATTTGAGAATGATATATTAGAATTAATATTAGCTGCTCGCTTTGACTATAATGATGTATTAGATGAAGGTATTCAATTTGGTCCCAAAATGGGATTGATATATAAACCTATTGAAACTTCTACATTTAGATTTACATATGGAAAAGCATATAATACTCCTACATCGATAGCATTAAATACAGATTTATTTATACAAAAATTTAGTATTCTTGATGTTTTCTTAAGAGGAAATAAAGATGGAACTCCTTACCAAAGAGTTACTGATAGTTATGATTTTTCAAAACCTGAATACTATAATGCAGATGGCAATTTAGAGCTCATTACCGGAACAACAGAATATTTTGATGGTACTTGGATAGATAATGGTGATGGCATATGGAATGATATGGATTTAGAAAATAATACTTCTGGTATTGCTCCATATGAAATGAGAATTCGAAATGCTCCTTATTTCTTTAACATGAGAGATGGTGCATTAGCTCCATCTGGAGATTTTATACCACTAGATACACATAGATATGTAATCTATGTTCCAGAGCTGAATGATGAGGGAGTTTTATATACACCAAAAGAATCTTTACAGATTAAGGATATAGATCCTCTAAAAACAGAAAAAATACAATCCTTTGAATTTGGATACAAAGGCTTCTTAGGAGAAAAATTCTATATTAATCTTGATGCCTATTTAAATATTTATGAGGATTTCTTTAGCCCTCCTACAGTTATAACACCAATGGTAGTTAAACGTAAATTTGATAGTTCCGGGTTAGAAATAACTAGCCTAGATAGCCTAAATCTATCAACAGACTTTGTAGGTTTTTTAACTGTTAATGATAATTATACTAACCCTCCATATGGAACTGCATGGAATGGTTTGGATGATGATAATGATTGGATAACATATGCAGAAGATTTTGGATGGGGTGATGATAAGAATGGAGACTGTCCAGATGGTACTCCAGCATTTGATGCTGCATCTGCTCATAGTTGTTATATGGACCCTGGAGAATTTGGTTGGGTCGATGTCTATGGGAATGTTTTTAGACCAGAACATCTTCTTCAGATAGATAATGGACAACCTAATATTAGATCTCCTTTTGATAGCCCTTACTATAATGATGCTTGCGATGGCGATGATATAGATTGTATTAAAAGTAATTGGTTTGCTGTTGGAATTGATGAATATGATCCAACCTCAGGATTAAGCGAAGCTGAATTACTCCAATCTTGGAACGAAGGTAATAGTGCACCTGTAAAAGGAATTGTTTGGGCCCCACAACAACTTGTTTTAAGTCCTGTTAACTATGGTAGTGGTGGTAATAAAATAACAATGAGAGGAATTGATTTTGACATAACCTATCTACTACCTGAATATAGTTTGCTCTTATCTGCCAATTTTTCATTTTATGGGACTTCAGATTTTTATAATGAACTGACTCGTAAAAATGACCCTATTAATGCTCCTAAATTTAAATGGAATGGGAGTGCAAAATGGGATACGAAGTACGGGAATATCATGCTTACATTTAGGCATGTTGATCAATTTGAGTGGAAAGATGGAATTTGGTCAGGGATAATTGGTCCTTATAATTTATTAGACATACATTATAATTATAAATTGCTTGAATCTCTTGAATTAAGCGTTTCTGCTATGAATATTACTAATGATTTTCATAGAGAATTGATTGGAGGTGCAAAAATGGGAAGGCAGATAGTCTTTAGGTTAACCTCATCATTTTAAATTGTTTATTAAGGATATAATCTTATGAAAAAAAATAAAACTCTATTTTTGTTAAAACTCATGTCATTATCAACAATTTTACTATTCTCCTCTTGTGATGAAGAAGCTGTTACTGGATGTATGGATAATGAAGCATGTAATTTTAATACAAATGCTACTCAAAATGATACTTCGACATGTACATATGCACAGCAGAATAGAGATTGTGAAGGAAATTGCCTTGTTGATGTAGATTGTGCTGGAAACTGCGGAGGAACTATAATAGAAGATTGTGAAGGTGAATGTGGTGGAACAGCTACATTAGACTGTAGTGGTACATGTGGTGGAACAGCTACATTAGACTGCAGTGGTACATGTGGTGGAACAGCTGTTTATGATGATTGTGGTATTTGTGATGGTCCTGGACCAAATGAAAATGGATGTTGCGAAGGTGATGCTGGATGTACTGGTGACTGTGATGATTCTTATATTGATTGTTCTGGCCGATGCTGTCAACCTACTCTTTATAATGAATGTCTAAATATATTGAGCAATGATACTCAAACAACTTTTTGTGCAAACAACTTTGCTAGCGATGCAGATTTACTATCTCAATGTGAAACTTTAAATGTAATAACATTAGATAATTTCTGTCAATTACAATTCGATTGTGCTTCAATAGATTGTACTGATGAATGTTCCGGTGGAAATACTGGATTACCTAATTATCAAATTTGTGACTGCTTTGAACCAGAAGCTGCGAACTATTGGTGCAATGACGGCGGGCAGTGTCCTGAATCCGGAAGCTCCGTTGAATCTTCAGATGCATTGCCTTGTCAAGATGAATGTATATATGGTCTTCCTGGGTCATATATACCTATTAATCCTGCAAATGGTTATTTAGATGTATACAATGACCTAAGCATATGTTGCTTTACAGAATGTTCTGATTTAAATGCCGCAAATTATGATGCTAACTGCACTGTTAATACGGGATGTCAAACGACTGATTATATTAAAATAGGTCAAATTACTGATACGACAATAGAGCTTCTGATTAATAATAGTCAAAATATTGGAGGTTTTCAATTTGAGTTGTCAGGAGTTACTTTAAATGCTGGATCTGGTATAGGTGGACTGTGTGAAGATTCTGGATTAACTGTAAGTACTGGGCCAAATGGAGTGCTCGGCTTTGCGTTAGATGGTTCAGTAATACCTTCAACCGATGGACAAGAAGTCACTTTTACCACAATAACCTATGCTAGTGCTGATGGCTCTACAATATGCCTGCCGAACTCATTGATAATATCAGACAATCTAGGAGCCAGTTCAGAGGGATACATAGTTCATTATCAAAGCATTTGTGAATAAATAAAAATATGCAAAATACTTTAATAGAGTTTGACACAGCTATTCTATTAATAATAAATCGAGCTTTATCAAATCCTATTTTTGACTATATCATGCCAAAATTTGATGACCCTTCTAATTGGATACCATTCATTTTATTCATATGGATATTTAGCTTTGTAAAAGATAAAAATAATCGATTTAAATTAATAATTTTATTACCTCTTACAATATTATTTTGTGACCAAATAGGAGGGTTTATAAAAGACTTTCAACTACGAAGTAGACCATGGTTTACATTAGGACCTGAAATTATAAATCACTTAGGGAAAAGCACTGGGCAACATTTTTCTTTCCCATCTAATCATGCTCTAAACATATCAGGGGTATCATTCTTATTTTCTAATATTTATCCTCAATATAAAAAATATTTTTGGTTTATCGCTATGGTAATCATGTATTCGAGGATATATATTGGAGTGCATTATCCAATAGATGTATTTTGTGGTTTCATATTAGGTTGTTTAATATCATTTATAATTATAAGAGTATGGAGCAAATATGTTAAATAAAACAATTCAACTTATAGCCGTTATAATGATTTCTAATATTTATGGAAACATCGTAGGTGAATATAGATTAACAGGTCTCAATGTTGTTGATTATGATTTTTGCAGACAAAATACTGACATAAAAGTAGTAGAAAAATCAGGATTTTCCTTAGATTCCTTAACAATATATACTGTTACACAAGGTCAAAATATTGATTATGATGTTAGAGAGCCATATCCTTTATTTGCATTAAATGCAGCAGGAGTAGATTTGTGGGTATATTTTGCTGAAGATGGAACTGCAACTATTTTAGAAGGAAGTACATATCCTACAGAGAGTGCTGGAGAAGGGTGCTTTACTGAAGAAATAGCCGTTCCTATACAAGAAGATTTTTCTTATGCAATCGATCTTAATTCTAATGAATTCATACCAACTATAGATATATTAGGACTTGAATCCTTTAGCCCCTATAAAGGTATGCCATCTGGATCAATATCTATTACTGGCTCTTCTGTATTTGATATTGTTCCAATTAGTCCTGCAAACCTATCAATCCCATTCCCTATAGATACGTCTTCGGTTTATAATAACAATAATGGAATGATTCCTTCTAATACAATACTACCAGGCTTAACAGGTGGATATGTTATTAAAAATACTGATATGTATAGTTTTATAGATTATTTAACCTTAGATCCAAATGGACAATTTTTTAATGAAAACAATCCTCCTAATAGACCTAGTCTTTACTTAGAATGGCATGCTCTTGATGGGCCCATTAATGAATCTGGATTAGGAGATTTGATTGGAGAAGATGAAGATGGTGATGGAACTGATTATGATAGTATATATGGACTAGATAAAGTGAAAATTACTAAAGTTTATTCAACTAATGAATGTGGAGTTAATTCTTATGATATAGCAGGAGATCATATAGAAGATCTTCGAATTGTAAAATATAATCAATGTATAAATGAAGGTACTAGTAGCTCGACATGTAATGAAATTGCAGATAATTGGATTAATACATGTATTGATTTTGAAGATATAGAAGATGAGGGAAATAATTTGTATGTTATGGACTTATCACAAGACCCTAACTTTAATTGGGGTGGATATATTACATGGAATTCTATATTATTTCATCAGACTCAGGATGAGGCTTATTTAATTGATGATAGCAATGAAAATTTCAATTCTTCATGTATGGATGATGATGACTTTTCTGATTGTTCTGGTAGAATCATTTTTGAATATACTCCTCAGTGTATTCCTTCTTTTAATATGAGATATTTCATGGCTGAATTAGAAGAGCATTGCCAAGAAGTTGACAAGGATGAATGCGGTGTATGTTTTGGAGATGGAATTCCTGAGGGATACTGTGATTGCTATTTTGGTTATAAAGACTGTAATGGCAATTGTGATGAAGATACTTCTAATGATGACTTGTCCTGCTTTGGATGTGATGGAGTAGCTAATAGTGGATTAGTAATTGATGAATGTGGATTATGTGGAGGAGTTGGAGCTACTCAGTATTGCTATGATTTTGATGGAGATGGTATAGGAAACCAAAATATATCAAATACATATTGTCCTTACGAAGTTCCAAATAATAACTTATGGGTATTGGACTGTTCTTCTCTGAATACTGATAATAAAAATATCCCTTATGAAATGAGTATTTTGAATACTTATCCAAACCCTTTTAATCCTATTCTTAATATAGAGTTTTTAACTAGCAAACCTGGTAATGTGCAAATTAATATATATGATATAAATGGAAAGTTAGTTAAAAACTTATTAAATGAATATTATACTACTGGCCAGCATATAACAAATTGGAATGCTGAAGAATTATCTAGTGGAACTTATTTTGTAGAATTAAAATTAAATAATGAAACTATAACTAATGCGGTTAAGCTAATTAAATAATTTAGTTAGGCAATACATCTTCAGGTAATTTAAAACCTGGATTTGAAGCATCTGGAGCAGGTGTTTTGATTTCCCCAAATTTACTTTCATATTTATTAATATTATCTTTTAATGCATGCATTAATGTTTTAGCATGCATTGGTGCCATTATTAATCGTGATTTTACTTTAGACTTAGTCATTCCTGGAAGGACTCTAATAAAATCCATAACAAACTCAGCAGGAGAATGAGTTACAATAGCAAAATTTACATACTCCCCTTGACCAATATTGTCATCTAATTCAATTTTAATCTGATGCTTTTTCTTTTTATTTTCCATTATTTATTGTTTTTATCTGTCTCACCTTTTTTATTAAATTCTTGCCAATCCTCTTCTATACCATCCCATTCTCTAAATTCTTCTTCATCAGTAGTAACCTCTTTTAAATCATGTTTTTCATCATAATTAATTCTTTTAGAAGTGTCTTCGTAATCGTTAGGGTCAGTTTCATCATGTAGTTCTTCTTCCTCTGTAGTCCTGCCTACCTCTTCCCCATAAAGTGTATGATCAAAAAAATTAACATCTATAATACCATGCAAAATCAAGTATTCAATAAATGCTAAATATTTTTTATCTTTTAGATTTGTTTTACAATGCGAACAAGTTAAAGTTTTTGCTAAAAATTCTTCATCAAGTGGATTTGAACATGCAGGGCAAATCAAACCTTCAAAATCTGAAATTGACATATTTATCTCCTATCTAGAGCAAGAAATATACTTGAAGTGTCAACTGTACACAAGATATTTTTTAATCAATTGAATTATATATCTGTTTTAACAGTTGAATTTCTATTTTTGAAAATTTAGAATTTCTTCTTTCTTTCATTTTAGTACATGTCTCAATGAATTTTTGAAAGTCAGTTTTATCTTTCCGCCCCCATTGAAATGACTCAATATATTTATCTTGAAAATCTGAACCAAATACATTTGCACCTAAACCTATTACAGTGCCTGAATTAAGCATAGTAGATATACCGGTCCTAGTATAATCTCCAATACAGGACCCTAAAAATTGTCTTAATGTATTGATTTCTAAATCCTTAGATATCTTCATTCTAATATTGCTATAATTATTTTTCAAATCACTATTATTTGTATTTGCACCTAAGTTTATCCACTCACCTAAAAAACTATGCCCTAGATATCCATCATGTTGCTTATTAGTATATCCTTGTATTACAACATCTTCTAATTCGCCACCTATTTTACAAATTGGACCTATTGAAATATTTCCTCTTAATTTAGCACCTGGATTAATCACACTCTTTTGCCCTATATATACAGGACCCTTTATTAATGCCCCTATATCTATTTTACTGTGCTTATCTATTACTATTGGACCATCATTAGCATCCAACACAACTCCTGGACCAACTTCTACCACATCACTTATAAATATGTTTTTAGAATTATTGGTAATTACTGAATGATGAAATTTCTCTAATTGATTATCTGGCATATCTATATTAGATATCGCGATAAAATCATCACTATTATTTAAATCATGTTTAATAATATCATCTATATTAAAAATCAAATCCCACATATATTTGATATGTATTACATTAATGTCTAATGTAACTTGAATAGAGTCCTCTAATAACTTATGAAATTGTTCTAAGCTGGTTGAATTAATACTATTAATCGCAATTAGAGAACCTTTATTCGAATAAGACTTTCCTAATTCAAGCTTATTAATTAAATCTCTATTCCATATTGTTGCACCATTTAAGAATAATCCTTTAGGAATTAATTTAGGATTAACAATGCAATTGTTGAATTTTTCTCGAATTAAATCTTCTATATCAGTTCTTACAATTAAATATAATTTATCTTCAGAGTCTATAATGTTATTTATTCTTTCAATATTACTATGCAATCCACATCTCATTTCAAACGAGGCATGATTTAACGAGAATGGCTTTAAATTGTTTGATTCTAAGTCTTCAAATATTATATAATTCATTTATATCCTAATAATAGTTTGATATTTTGATATGCTGACTCAGTAGTTCCATTTATATCAAGTTCATATTCAATATTATAAAATTTACTTGACAATAGTGACTTGATTCCTACTTTGTATTTGCAGTCAATGTTGCCAATTAATTTATAAATTTCAAAATATTCATTAACATTTAAATTTATAATTAAATCAAACAAATCATTATCAATATGGCTGCTATAAGATATGGATTCTTTTTTATTATCAAATTTACAATATGTAATTTGTGTACTGTTAAAGTAAAAGAGATTCTTAAATCTCTCATCAATTAATAATGTGTATTTATGACTATTATCATAATCTACAAGTTTTCTAAAGGAATATGCTGCAACTCTAAACAACTCTTCATCTAATGGAAATATAATTAACAAACTCTTTTCTAGCTCAATACCTAATGAATTAATATTTAACTTTGGAATAGAATTATTAATTTTCCCTAATAGAAAATTATAGTAAATTCTTACATATAATTTGAATAGTTTAAAATTCATAATCATTCATAATTTATTATATAAAAATAATAGGTAATTTAATTCTGAATTATAATAAAAATATAATCAAAACAATATTAATTGGATTAACAATTTCATTTTTATTCACATCTGAGTTTGAGTTGGAGGAGTGGGGTAAAATTAAATGTAAAACTGATTTGTGCTTAGATATTAAAGAAGAAAATAAATTAATTTTTAATTCTAAGAAGGATATCTATGGAATAAAATTAAAGCACCTTGATTGTCTACCCGAAATTAATGGAGGGGCATTATTAAAAAATCAGTTTTCTATAGAAAAAACATCTACAACATTTCAAGCAAATGATGATAAAAATCCAATTCCAAAAGGAATTGGTATTTTAATTGAATTTGATGGCCCTATATATCAATCATGCCTAGATCAACTAGTAATATATGAAGATGCTGGTTGGGTGTTATCTCATGAGTTTTATCCTGTCTATGGTTGCATGGATATTTCTGCATGCAACTTTAACCCTCGTGCCAACAAGAGTGATAAAAATTGTAATTATCCACCTGAACATTATGATTGTGATGGCAATTGTATTTCCAAAATTGATTGTACTGGAGTATGTGGTGGAAATAAAATTATTGATGAGTGCAGTATTTGTGGTGGAGATAATTCATCATGTGCAGATTGTGCTGGAATTCCAAATGGGAATGCTGTGCTAGACAATTGCGGAAATTGCGATTCTGATAAATCTAACGACTGTGTGCAAGACTGTGCTGGAACATGGGGTGGAAATAAAATTTTCGATGAATGCAATATCTGCGGTGGAGATAATTCATCATGTGCAGATTGTGCTGGAATTCCAAATGGAACAGCTTTTTTAGATGACTGTGATATTTGTTCATCTGGCACAACAAATCATATAGCAAACAGCGATAAGGATTGTGCTGGTGTATGCTTTGGAAAAACAATCTTAGATTGTGCAAATATATGCGGTGGGACAACTAAATTAGACTGTTTCAATGTATGCGATGGTAAAAGTAAATTAGATAGATGTGGTGTATGTGATGGTGACAACACCTCTTGTGGAGCAACATATCTATGGCCTACTGATGCTAGTAAAACAGTTACAGCCTTCTTTGGAGAAGAGCGCCCTCATAGATATCATGCAGGACTTGACATTAGAACATATGGTAAAATAGGTGATAAATTATTTGCAACAAGTGATGGGTACATTAAGAAAATAACAGTTAGTACAAAAGGATATGGTAAAGCCATTTACTTACAGCTTGATGATGGAAATGTTGCATTATATGCACACCTGAATAACTTTACAAAAGAAATAGATGATATAGTTAGAACACTACAAAAAAAACATGATAAATATTCACTATATTACACATTCGACCCAAATGAATTTAGGGTTGCAAAAGGAGATGTCATTGGATATGCTGGAGACACAGGAACAATATCAGGACCACATATCCATTATGAATTACGTGATTCCTTAGGCAAGCCCTTCAATCCACTATATGAATATAAAATTAATGATAGCAAATCCCCTGTAGTAAATCAAATCGCGTTCATTCCATTAGATTTCAATACTACAATAAATGAACTTAGTAAAACACAAATATTTAATTTTAATAGAAAAACATCAAATGTATATGAACTAAATGATACAATTGCAGTTAATGGAAAATTTGGCTTGGGAATCAATGTAATAGATAAAGTCAATAGCCAACCTTTTAGCTATGGTGTATATAAAATTGAATTATATATAGATGATGAAAAGGCTTATGAAGTATCTTATGACATATATGATTATAAAGATGCTAAATATATTTATCATGAAAGGGATTATCAATTAAAGATGGAATTAGGGAAAACATTCTATCGCCTATTCTCAGGAGTTAATAAAGAAATGTTGTTTATTAACCCTGAGTACTCTGCACCATACATATTATTTGAAGATAATAAATATCATGAATTTAAAATAATAATATCTGACTTTAATAATAATAAGGTCTATGCATCTGGAACAATTTTAAATAAAAAACTACCAATTATATATACCGTGCATGATCAGAACTCTATATATTTTGAAAATATTTTAGAAAATGAATATGAATACAAATTTCACATTACAGGGAAAAATGATTTAGACAAGGTCTTACCTTCTGAAAATACATACATCCAAAATAATATTATAAATTGGGAAGAAACAGAAAAGCCATTTTCAATTTTAAAAATAGATATAAAATCTAGAGATGGAACTGAGTATTTACCTCAATATATACAAATCCTTAATGACTATACTCCAATATCTGGAGATTTTTATTTAAAACACTATGAGCATGGAGTGATACTAGAATTCAAAACAAATGATTTTGTAGATAAAGCTCCTCAATTCACTTATGAAGAAAATGGATATAGAAAATCATTTAATATGCACAGAGTTGCAAAAAACTCATTTGAAACACCATTAATAAAGCCCTCTGTATTTAATCAATATAATAATATTGAAATACATTTTGACACAATGCCTAAACATGTATTTAAGTATGATGCACAAAATATATTAGCTGTTCCTGATAAAAAAATTAAATTATTATATAATGGTGGACAAACTATCCTCAAAGGTAATAAATATATTTTTAATGATACTACTATGGTTTGGATTGAACAATATAGTGAATTAATTAATGATGATGCTATAATAACAATGCCAATTCTAATTGGTCCAAGCAGAATACAATTTAATAAATTTCTTGAATTAACTATCAAGGTTCCTAGGAGAGAAGACTTAGACTACTCTTCAATTTACCAATATAATGAAAAAACAAATACATGGAAATATATTCCGACAACTATTGACAAGGTAGAGATGGCATTAATATGCAATATTGATTCGGGAGGCATATACGCCATTATAAAAGACAGGAAAGCTCCTTTAATTAGTAATATATATCCTGGAAATAATGGCTCCTATTATCAAAATGATTTTAGAGAAATTAGATTTAATATATTAGATGAAAGCTCAGGGATTAAAGATGAAAAAAATATTAAGGTTCAAATAAATAATGAAAAACCATTAATATTTGAGTATAACACCTATAGAAAAGAAGTACATTATAAACTTGATGAAAAAATTGCAGAAGGCAAGCATGAATTAAGGATTGAAGCTTTTGATAATGTTGGAAATAGAACTGTTAAAAAACATGAATTTTATATTAAAAAATAGTAAGGAATAATATGAATATAATACTAATAGGCCCACCAGGAGCAGGGAAAGGAACTCAAGCTAAATTTATTACGGAGAATAACAATATTCCCCAAATATCTACAGGTGACATGCTTAGATATAATGTGAAAAATAAAACAACACTAGGAATAGATGCCGTAAAATTTATGGATGCTGGAGAATTAGTTCCAGATAATATAATTTTAGATATGATGAAAGAGCGAATGCAAGATAGTGATTGTAAAAATGGTTTTATTCTTGATGGATTCCCTAGAACTACTGTACAAGCTGATGGCTTAACACACTTATTAAATGAACTAAATTTAAAAATAGATTATGTATTAGTACTATCTGTTGAGGATGATATCATAGTAGAAAGAATGGGTGGCAGAAGACTTCATCAAGGGTCTGGAAGAATTTACCACATTAAATATAACCCTCCTAAAAAAGCTGGTTTTGATGATATTACAAATGAAGAATTAATAATTAGAGAAGATGATAGAGAAAGTACTGTTCGTAGAAGATTAAAAGTATATCATGAACAAACAAAACCAATTATTAATTATTATAAAAACTACAATATAGTACATAATATAATGGGAGATGATACTATAGAATCAATCAAAGATCAAATTAATAGTATCTTAAAATAAATAATTTAATTAAAAACAGGGATAATTTTATNATGTATAANNTAGGAATAACAGGAGGAATTGGAGCAGGNAAAACAGTTGCNGCTCAATACTTGTCAAATAAACCTAANGTATATGTTTTTAATGCAGATAAAGAATCAAAAAAATGNTTAAAAGNATCTTTATCACTTCANCATAAATTAATAAATATTTTTGGAAATGAAATTACNAAGGGNGGNAAATTAATNTTATCTAAATTAGCATCCGTTGCATTTAAAGATAAAATTAGNCAACAATTATTAAATGGAATAATGTGGCCTGAAGTTTTGTTNCTNATAGATAAATCTATTGAANAACAAAAGAAAAATAANACTAAATGTTTCATTGTTGATGCAGCTCTAATNTTTGANGGAAATTTGNATAATATACTTGANAGTGTATTATTAATTAAAACTNNTGATGAAATACGAAAATCAAGAGCTNTAAANAGAAAAAATATTTCACTGACAGAGATAGAACGAAGAATGAATCTTCANATGGATGAACAGAAAAAAGAAGAATTNGCAGATTTTATTATTAAAAATAATAAATCNGAAGAAAATTTNTTTAGAGATTTAGATAANTTCTATANTAAAATAATAAAATAATTATTTTACTAGNATGACCTTTTGNGTCTCATAAAATGTATTATTAATATTTATTTTTATGAAGTATANTCCACTACTATACTCCTTTGCATTCCAATTGAATGAATAATAGCCTGGATTATATTCACCNTTNACTAATTCCTCAACNAATTGTCCATTAANATTATAAATATTTAATTTCGCATATGCATAATCAGCTAATTCAAATGATATTTTAGTTNTNGGATTAAATGGATTCGGATATGCATCTAATAATTTATGNTGTTCAGGTATAACATAATTAGTTAATGACTTAACATTATAGATTTGGTTATTGCCCCAAGAAAGATTTTGATCAGAATCTATATTCATATCAATCAACTCGCCCGTTGATTCTCTAAATACTTTAAATATTGGCAAATCTCCATCAATGCAATAGCCTCTATTTGNATATTGATCTTCTCCCATAACAGGAACATCAAGAAAACTNCCAGAATATTTTGAATATCCAACAACATTATTTTGATTATAAGCAATAACCCAATCATCATCTAATAATTCTTCANCATCTATTGTAATGTTTTCNAAGAAATAAAATGCTTGCTGACTTGACTGTTTATAATCAAATTCATCTAACTGTAAATGCTCTTTAGGTTTTTGATATCTNTGGTTNGATCTATTTAACTCATCACTATAATTCCATTGAAAATCAATNTCATCTGAAATTTTAACCCAATAGCCTTTTAAAGTATTTAAATGAGTCAAGCTACCCACCCATAGGCCATTAGGTAATCTTTGAGCTGCCTGACCTTGCCCTATAATAGTTTCAAAATAATTTTCAAATTCATCTGATATTGCATCTTGTATTGATACATTGTCATTACTCACATATGATATTAAATTTTGTCCNATACCTAAATTATATATNATATTTGGATCTGTTGGGTAGGCTTCAATTAACAATTCTCCTTCAGGCTCATCTAATTGNAGCCAATAGCCAGATGTAGGAGAAATAGTTTGAAGGCTACCAACCCATAATCCATTAGGTAAATGCTGAGCAGCCTGNCCTTCTCCAATAACCGCTAGTGCATTCCCTCCTAATGGTTCGAATACAGATGCAACAGTACTATCCTCTGGTATGCCTAAGAAACTAATTAAATTAGCCGTTTGATTAAATNNAAATTCCATCGTNATTAATGGAGATATATGCTCTGCAACTACAATGAACAATTGNTGGACTGACTCAACACCATCCTCACCTCCATCAAAAACNTCAATAGTAATAGGTCCAAAGATACCTGCTGATGTAGGAGTCCACTGTATTAAACCAAAATCATNAACTTCCATATTTTCAGGATGATTAGATAATATATATGAAAAAGATTCATCATCTGGGTCTTCTACAACAACTTGATACTCATATAATTCACCAACATATGCTAAAGTATCTGGGTTAGATATAATGANTGGAGGATCATTAACAGGAACTACTGTAATCATAAAATNTTGTGTATCAAATAGCGGATTGTCNGGATGATTATCACTTACAGATATCGTTACAATTCCTGATGAAACGACACCTTCTAGAGGCAGCCATTGCAATGTAGNATTATCTATTATTTCCATATCATCTGGTCCATTTATAAGAGANANACTAAACANATCNCTATCNGGATCTTCAATTTCTATATTATATTCGTATAANATATCCTCTGTAGCAATTGTTGGTGCAGAACTAGTAATGATTGGAGAATCATTTACAGGAATTACATTTATTATAAATTCTTGATATGCAGGGATATCATATTCCTCTGGAGGATATGTATCCCAAACAACAACNCCAACTAANCCNGATGANAATACACCTTCAGTAGGNNTCCANGANATNACACCTTCATTAGAAATTGTCATTCCTTCTGGATTATTAATCAAGATATATTCAAATGAATTATCATCNGGNTCCTCTATCTCTAATTCATAAATATACTCAATATCTTCATATGCCTCATAGCTAGGAGTGGATGTTATCAATGGCACATCATTAACAGCATTAANCGTTAAAATAAATGACTCTGAATCATCATATTCACCATCTGTAATATTAACAGANATAATTATTTCACCATACCAATTAATATTAGGAGANACAATNAGTNTATTGCCATCTATATTAATATCTGCATTTGTAGTATCTGCATCAACTGAATATATAATAGAATCATCCTCTGGATCTAAAACATCAATCGTATAAGTAAATATATTATCCTCATCGATGTCTTGATTACCTATTACCTCTAATATTGGTGGGTCATTAATTGGAGNAATNAATACTGTAAATGTTACTAAATCTGTATATTCTCCATCATTAACATATACTGATATATCAACACTACCATTAAAATTTGTATTTGGGGTAAAAGTTAATAAATTATTATTAAACTCAATAANTCCATCAGTAATTGCCTGTGCCCCAAAATATAAATTATCACTATCAATATCTTCTGCATTAACTAAATAAGTCAGAATTTCATCCTCATTAATAGTTATATCATCAATCGCATTTAAAATAGGAGGATCATTAATTGGATTAATTANCACTTCTAATATGTCCTCTACAATATATTCACCATCAATCAATTCTATTCTCACATCTAATAAACCATAAAAATCAGGATCAACAGTAGATAGAGTGAGTACATATCCAGAAGAAATATTAAAATCAATATCTTGTTCAGATATCACATTAATTTCAATCTCCTCATAATTATCATCAATAATATCNAATTGATATATCAATAAANCTCCCTCATCAACCACCTGTTCTTCAAGAACACCTAGCTGAGGNGCATCATTNACACTNTTNATATTAATAGTAACAGTTTCTGTACTNGATATGTACTCACCATCGTTAGCAAAAAAGGTTAAGGAATCTTCTCCAAAGTAATTCAAATCTGGAGTATATATAATAATATTATTATCTTGTTGTATTGAACCATAAATAGGAGCATNNACAATCTCAAACAATAAGTCATCTCCATCTGNATCAGTTGCATCTAAAGTTATCGTAATTGAGTTGTCCTCATCAATTTGAATATTTTGAGATTGAGATATTGGTGGTTCATTTACATTAATTACAGACAATATAAATGATGTAAATACAGAATANTCTCCATCTGTAACACTAATAGTAATATTAATATCACCATCCCAATCTGNAGAAATAGGAGTTATTGTCATAATGTCATTTTCAAAAGAGCCTGATGCTCCATTATCAATATTAATAATAGAGTAGTTCAATTGATCACCATCTATATCATTAGATNACAATTCATATATAAAAGATGTNCCTTCATTAATTTGCTGATTAGGAATTGATTCTATAGTTGGAGCATCATTTGCAGGAACAACATCNAAAAAGAANGAAGTNTCAGAATTCAAAATTCCATCTGATGCACTCACTNTCAATTCTAATTGTCCATTATAATTTTCATCAGGTAAAACTGACAATGTATTACCAATGATATTTGTTAAACAGTTATTAGATTCAACAACTGAATATAGAATCTCATCNCCATCAACATCAAAACCTTCAATAAATANATCAATGCTTTCATCTTCAATAACAGTTTGATTTTCAATATCATTAATAATTGGAGCATCATTGACAGATTGAATATTTATAATTATTTGTTGAGAATCAATATATTCACCATCACTAACTGATATTGTTGCAACTCTAGTTCCATACCAATTAGATTCAGGAGATATGATAATCGANTGNATCATACCTGCATCAGTTAAAACACTTTCTCCTAAATCAAAAGAAATATTATTTGGTTCTGTTATTNNAACAGAAAATTCATCACTATCCGAATCAANTATTTCTACAGATAATAAGTAAGAATTATCCTCTTGAATAGCAGGAATTTCAATCTCACTTAATAATGGTGCATCATTGATAGGTAATATTATGACATTAAAGGTTTGAGAGTCTGTTGCACCTTGATTATCAAAGACTGTAACTGTAACTGATTCCTCACCATGATAATTTTGAACACCTGATATTTGAAGAAGATTATTATCTATATTTAATATTATGTTGTCACTAGATGTTGCTTCAAATTCATATGAAACATAATCTATATCAGTCGCATTTAAAGATANNAGTAATAGTTCATCTTCATTTATAATTTGGNCATCTATATCTGACAATATTGGAGAATCATTAACTGGTACNATATTAATATTGAAAGTTTGAGAAATAGANAATTCTTCTCCTCCAANTTCATTAATAGTTANNGTAGCATATCCTGATCCATAATAATTATCAGANGGACTAANTANAATACTTNCTAAATCATCATCAAANTTTACAGTAATATTTTCATTAGATGATTCCACTGATACAGATAGTTCATTATCCACATCTAAATAGTTTAATAGAATATTATCAGTTGAATCTTCTAATATTTCAATATCAGATATCTGCTCCATATATGGAATATCATTAATTTCATTAATATTTATATATATAACTGCTTCANGAGATGCNCCAAACTCATTATTTGGATTTTCAACTTNATATACTATCGAATCTATACCAGAATAATTGTTATTCGGCTGATATTCAATTTTCCATTGTGCTAAACTTCCTAAATCTGATTCCTGTAATTCTGGATTATTTAATAGAGTTCCTTGTGTAGGATTAGAAATAATTGTTATAGATTCACTACCATCTTGTGGNAATGGATAATACAAGTCAAATCCAACTAATGTTAAATCAATAGAATTATCTTCTTCTAAATTAACATTATCATTAAATGCTGATGGAGGNGAATTACGAGGCCAAGTNCTACCATATAAATTAAAAGTAATAATTTGAATTTCTGATTCTGCCATACCATCTGATACTTTATATAATAGAAAATCAGATGGAGTTACAGTCTCTGGCAATNTNTATGAAAAATTNTATTCATCATTATGAATAATTTCTCCACCAAACATTGTTTGGAATGAGTTGTTTGAACTAGATGGAGGAACAGAAGTAAACGAAAGATATTCATTGTTTTCCATGTCTGCATCATAAACATAATCTTCCAAATTAAAATTAAATGGATTTACAGAAACATCAAAGTCAACACTCTGTGCTTCAGGAATATCATTAATATTTATAACCTGAATATTAACAGTAGCTATATTTGAATTGTTTAGGCCATCGTTTGCATAATATGTAAATGAATCATATCCATAAAAATCTGCATTAGGCATATATGTACAAGATGCTCCATCTACAATTAAATCTCCATTATNAGGTTCTGAATAGGTGAAAGTTAAATTATCATCTTCNGCATCTACACCATTAAGGTCAAATGAATATAAAGTTTCCTCTAGTGTAGTTAANTTAATATCAGAAACAATTGGAGCTTGGTTTTGATTTATTACTACTAAATTATAATTTGATGAAGANGCAGAAACACCATCAGATAATTCTAAAATAATATCATATTCTCCATCATCATTAAAAGAAGGAGTNCCAACTAATTCAAATCCCTCTAAGCCTAACCAATTTGGTGCTGAAATNATAGATATNGTTAGTTCACNAACATNATTATCTATATCACTAACAAGNATTTCATATTCATATTCTAAATTTTCTGTTGCATCTGGAATATCTATNGTTTCAAAAATAGGATCATCATTAATAGATGAAATATTTAATAATATTTCAGATACTGTTTGATTGATGCCATCAGAAACAATTACAGACAAACTATCTTNACCATANTAATTAGCTAAAGGTGTGTATATATAGGAAGAGGATGAAACACTTTCAATACTTCCATTGCTAGGATTACTCAAAATTTCATATGATAAATCATCATCTTCAATATCATATGCCAAAATAGAAAATTCTACTGAAGTATCCTCTTCTAAGCTTAAAATTAAATCAGANACCTCCGGAGGATCATTTTGTTCTATAATATTAACATCAAAAGTTNTNGAAGCTACTGCTCTNCTAATATTGTCACTTGCNGTTACAATAACTTCTCCTGAACCAAACTGTTGCTCATTAAAGTTTAAATATAATTGATTATCTATTATAGACACTTCTAATGCCATAATAGATTCATATACCGTGTAAGATAAATTATTACCATTTTCAAAATCATAAAAAATNTTGGATAAATCAATAANTACTTCATCACTACCTTCTAACACCTCCACATCATTAATAANATTAACTATAAATGGATCATCATTAATTGGAGATACGGTTAATGTNAATTCCTGACTATCTAAAAATTCTCCATCACTAACATCTACCGTTACTAGAATATCTCCATTATAATTATCATTAGGCGATACGATGAGGAGATTCTCATTTATAATAATCTCAGCATTGGAATCAACACTGGCAGAATAAACAAGATCATCCCCATCTATATCGTTAGCAGAAAGACTTAATTCTAAATTTGTATCTTCATCTATCACCTGAGAACTAATAAATGATAACTCTGGAGGATCATTAACAGGAAGGACTTCTAGTATAAATGATTGAGTATCTGACATTAGCCCATCTGTGACAAAAATATCTACATTTATATATCCATTAAAACCTTCTATAGGTGATATAAATAATATGCCATCTATTATTTCAAGATTTGCATCACCATCAANAGAACCACTATAATATAAATTGTCACCATCTATATCACTAGCATCTAAAAGATACTCAAATGCTTCACCTTCATTAATTGTTGCATCTGAAATCTCATATAAAAATGGAGCATCGTTAATTGGTAAGACCTGGATATTCACAAATGCAGTGTCAGAAACTAAATCACCATCGCTTGCAATATATCTAAAACTATCAATTCCATTTACATTATCATATGGATCAAATATAACAACATTATCATCTTGAGTTAGGCTTCCTAATAATAATTCATCAATAATAAAATAATCTAATGTATTTGAATCTATATCTGTACCAAGTAACTGTATAGATACCTCTTCATCCTCATCTGTCTCAACCTCAACATCTGTAACAATAGGCGGGTCATTGATAGATTGAACATTAATACTGACAATCCCTATTTCAGATTCCCATTCTCCATCAGAGGCATAAAAGCTAAATTCATCTATACCAAAATAATTTAAATTGGGTTCATATGTAACAACCTCATTCTGTATAGATAGTGTTCCATGAACTGGGAGGTCTACTATAAAAAATTCTAAGATATCATCATTAGGGTCTTCTGCAATTAATACTAATTCTAAAATAGAATCTTCATTGACATCTACAGATTGATTAAATACAATAGGTCTAAAGCAGGCACTTCCATCACCTCCACACTCACCACAAGCATCATATTCTGCACCTCCAAAGCATACTCCATTACAATCTAAATCTAAATTGTTACCATTACATACACCGCAATCATCAATTAACAATTCCTCTANAGAATCATTTGGGCAAAATGGTTCTTGATCTAAAGCATTCTCTACCCAACCATCTACAACATTATCTAAGCATAATGAAACAGCTTCACCACTTCCAAATCCATCTCCATCAGCATCATACCAATACTGTAATGCAGCTGGATTAAAACATCCACAGCCAATATTATCTGAATTTTCAACATGTCCTGAATTTCCCCCAGAACACACTTCACAATCATCTAAAAAGGCATCTCCAAAACAATCTCCATTACAGTCTTTCGCCCAATTCTCAATTTGATCTGTGCTGCCTTCTACACATTGACCGCAATCATCTATATATGCTAAACCATCAGGAATTCCTGCACAATCAGGAACCAATGATCGCAATCTCTCAATTTCAAAAAATGCTAAATTCTGCCAACCTGAATAATCTAAAGTTTCTGTGTTTAGTATATTAATAGATTCCGTATCATAAAATGCATTCTCAGAATAATCAAATATTTTAAATGTTGGAACATCTCCAGATTGAAGATATCCTTCTGTCCAAACTGACCCATCATCTCCCATAGCAGGTACAGATGTATACTCTCCTTCCCAAGGTCTAGAACCAACACATATGTTATTATTAAATATTCCAATCCAATCCTTATCAACTTCTAGCTCTACATCTAATACATCTGCGGAAATGACAAAGTAAAACCCTTGCATTGTTGATTGTTCAAAATAAAAGTCTTCAGGCTGATATATACANCTTCCATCATCTATTGTTGCATCAATATTTCCACTTGAACAGGATGGGCAATTCCAGGCCTCCTCATCAGTACAGCCTAAGCACGATAAACCATCTCCATTACAAATTCCACATTGATCAGTATTATTAGTTGAGCATTCAGGTTCTAAATCAGAACAATCAAATATCCAATTTTGGGGCAAATCTTGAAGACAAAATTCAGTATCAGAACCAGGATTTCCTAAACCATCTCCATCGCTATCAAAACAATATGACAAAGCCGCTGGATTAAAACATCCACATCCAAGATCATCTTCACCTATACCAGCACATACTCCACAATAATCAGAATCATTTGTTTCACATAAAGGCTCTGGATCATAGTTGTTAAGCACCCAATTTTCTGGTACTTCATCTAAACAAAATAAATTTGGACTTCCATAACCTAATCCATCACCATCAGCATCATACCAATATTCTAATGCAGCTGGATTAAAACAACCGCAACCTAAATCATCTAATCCTCCACCTCCACACACACCACAGTAATCTGTATCATTTGTTGGGCATAATGGTTCTTGATCATAATTATTAGATAACCAACCTTCAGGAATGTTATCTAAACAAAATAAAGATGACTCACCATATCCTAATCCATCATCATCTTCATCGTACCAGTACTCCTGTGCTGCTGGATTGAAACAACCACAACCTAAATCTGCTGCATCTTCTCCTCCACAAACACCACAACTATCCGTGTTATTTGTTACACAATCCGGTTCTGGGTCAGAACAATTCAATATCCAACCATTTGAAACTTCNTCTAAACAAAATTCAGTTTCAGTTCCAGAATTCCCTAAACCATCACCATCAGTATCATCACAATATATAAGTGCTGCAGGATTATAACAACCACATCCAATATCTGAATAATTCTCCTCTAAACCTGTATTCCCTTGAGAACAGTCACCACAATCATCTATGATTGCATCGCCAAAGCAATCTCCATTGCAATCTTCTGCCCAGCCTGCAGAAACACCTGTTAATCCACCAACACACTCTGAACAATCATCAATAAATGCATCTCCAAACCACACACCATCACAGTCGACCTCAAAAGCAAAACTTTCATTAATAGAACAATCTCCCAATGAGGAGTTTAGATGACATACATTTAATTCTTCAAATAATTCATCATTAAATACATAATTATCTATGCCTAAATAAATGACTTCTTCAAAATCAACATCCGTTGGCTCAAAAAAGATAGTATTTAATAGAATTCCTTCAGGGTTAGGATTGATTAATTGTTCAGAGTATGTGTTTTGAATAGAATATATGTTTCCAGATTGATTAAATGTTGGATTTAAAAATCCAGTAACATCAATAACTTCAATCAAATCAGATGACAACTCTAATTCATAAGAATAGCTTGAAACTTGCCATAAATTATACATATAAACTTCAACGAAGCCATCTGATGGATAAATGATAGCCTGCAACTCTACAAGATTATATGGAAGAGTAGTAGCACAAACTATTTCACTTGCAGGTCCCTCAACTCCTAAATCATTTATTGAAGTAATATAATAACAATAGTCTAATTCATAGTCTAAGTTTGAATCAATATAGCTTAATTCCTCTGTGCTAGATACTAAGATATCATTTTGATAATATATATTATATGAAACCGCATTAATATTCATTGACCAGCTCAATGATATCTGATTCCTACCTCCATTTGCACTAATATTTAGCGGTGGTGCACATGATACACCTCCACCATTACAAATACTGCACTCATCTGTATTATTTGTCAAACAATCTGGTTCTAAATCATCATTATTCAAAACCCATCCATCTGGAAATATTTCATAAATATTATTATCAGTTAATACATCTCCTAATTCTGAACAATACAATTCACTATTTTCACCATAACCAAGACCATCGTCATCAAAATCATACCAATATTCCTGTGGGCTAGGAGCAAAGCAACCGCATCCAACATCTGCTGAATTTTCTCCAAAACATATTCCACAATCGTCAATATCTGAATCTGCTATATGACCAGATATACCTCCTGAACACACATCGCAACTATCGTAAAAAGCAGGGCCACCCCACACCCCCATACAATCTACAAGACAATCGTTTTCAGGATTATTATCACAAGTTCCACAATTATCTAATTCTGCATCTCCAAAGCAAATTCCTTCACAATCTAAATCAGCATTTTCTCCAGCACAAACACCACAATAATCTGTATCATTTGTTGGACAAGAAGGCTCTTCATCATCTTGATTTAGAACCCAATTGGTTGGTAAATCTTGTAAACAAAAAATGGAAGATTCTCCATAACCTAATCCATCACCATCCGAGTCGTACCAATATTCTAATGCCGCTGGATTAAAGCATCCACATCCCAAATCATCTAATCCACCACCTGCACATATACCACAATAGTCCGTATCATTGGTTTCACACAATGGTTCTTGGTCATCATCATTTAAAACCCATCCATCAGGAATATTGTCCAAGCAGTACCCTGTTGGGTCACCATAACCTAACCCATCCCCATCTTCATCATACCAATATTCTAATGCGGCTGGATTAAAACATCCACATCCCAAATCATCTAATCCGCCACCTGCACATACACCACAATAATCTGTATCATTTGTTGGA
>NZVQ01000037.1 GCA_002701525.1 Fidelibacterota bacterium
CAAGAAGAAGCTGAAACAGAAGTATAAATAAAAAGGTTCATAAATGGAAGATATATTAAAAAAACTTGGAATTGAAGATAAAAATTATGGTGCTAATTTTTCAAATTGGTGGTCAAATACAGAATCAGAAGGATTGATAGAGTCATATTGTCCTAATNATGGNAAATTNTTAGGANCAGTATTTCAATGTTCAGAGCAAGATTATGAAAAAGTTATTTTGGAATCTGAAACAGCCTTTGNTNATTGGAGAATGGTTCCTGCNCCAGAGCGAGGACAGATGATTCGAAAAGTGGCTAATAAATTGAGAGAGAATAAAGATTTATTAGGTAGTTTGGTTGCCTTAGAGATGGGCAAAATCAAATCTGAAGGGGACGGAGAGGTGCAAGAGATGATTGATATTGCAGACTTTGCTGTGGGTTTATCTCGTCAGTTATATGGTCTTACGATGCANTCTGAGCGTCCTACACATCGAATGTATGAACAATGGCATCCATTAGGCATTGTNGGTGTTATTTCGGCATTTAATTTCCCAGTAGCAGTTTGGGCTTGGAATGCTTTTATAGCAGCGGTGTGTGGCAATGTGACTGTTTGGAAGCCTTCATCAAAGACNCCGCTATGTGCGATTGCAGTTCAAAAATTATGTAATGATGTACTAGAAGAAAATGGGCATAAAGGTNTTTTCAGTTTAATAATTGGAAGAGGGTCTAAAATTGGAGAAAAATTAATTAATGATTCTAGAGTTCCTCTAATTTCTGCAACGGGTTCAACAAGGATGGGTAAACATATTGGAGGCGTAGTTGGNCAACGTTTAGGGAAGACTATTCTTGAGTTAGGTGGTAATAATGGAATTATTGTTGATAAGGAATCTAATATGGATTTAGTTATACCTGCTGTAGTATTTGGTGCGGTTGGTACCGCTGGNCAGAGATGTACATCTACAAGGAGAGTTTTTGTACATTCATCTATGGTGGATGANTTTTCTGAAAAATTAATTAATGCCTATAAACAAATACGTATTGGNAATTCTTTAGATAGCAATACACTTATGGGACCTTTGATTGATGAAGGCGCTATTGAAGACTATGAAAATGCCATTGTTAAAATAGATAAAGAAGGTGGAAAAGTTATTTATGGAGGAAANCGAATTGAAGGAGAAGGTTGTTTTGTTGAGCCTACTATCGCAATAGTTGAAAATAGTTTTAATATTGTTCAAGAAGAAACATTTGCACCTATTTTATATTTAATTAAATATGATGATNTAGATCAGGCAATCGAAATGCATAATGATGTACCTCAAGGATTGTCGTCATCTATTTTTACAACAAATGTTATAAGTTCTGAAACATTTTTATCTCACAGGGGNAGTGATTGTGGTATAGCAAATGTTAATATAGGGACATCTGGAGCTGAAATAGGAGGNGCTTTTGGTGGAGAGAAAGAGACTGGAGGTGGCCGAGAATCTGGATCTGATGCATGGAAAGCTTATATGAGGAGACAGACAAANACTATTAATTGGGGTAATGATTTGCCATTGGCACAAGGAATCAAGTTTGAATTATAATTTGGAGAGTNAATTTGAAAATTAATGCAAAAAATGTAAGAGAGATATTAAGTAAAAATATTTTAGCGGACGGNTTCGANCCTATCATGGATTTGGAAAATAGTAGNGGATCTTGGATAGTTGATGGNTTAAGTGGAAATAAGTATTTAGATATGTTTTCGATGTTTGCATCTGCNTCNGTTGGTTATAATCATCCTAAAATAATATCTAATTTAGATTTATTAGGTAAAGTTTCAGTATCAAANCCTACATTGTCTGATGTTTATAATATNCATTATGCAGACTTTGTAAATACATTTAATGAAATTGCTATCCCNGACTATCTTAAGCATACTTTCTTTATTGAAGGTGGATCCTTAGCTGTTGAAAATGCTCTAAAAGTAGCCTTTGATTGGAAAATTCGAAAAAATATAGAAAAAGGAAAAGGAAAAGAAAAGGGTCGTCAAATCATTCATTTCAAACAAGCTTTTCATGGCAGATCTGGATATACATTGTCATTGACAAATACATCNGATCCTAGGAAGACGATGTATTTCCCTAAATTTGATTGGCCAAGGGTAGAAAATCCTTATCTNTCTTTTCCTNTAACAGAAGATNTNATACGTGATGTTGAGAAGAGGGAAAATAAGTCAATAGAGCAAATATATGGTGCTATTAAAGAAAATCCAGATGATATAGCTGCTATTATCATAGAGCCAATACAAGGTGAAGGTGGAGANAATCAGTTTAGAGATGAATTTTTTATTAAATTAAGGCAAATATGCGATGAAGAAGAGATTTTGTTAATTTTTGATGAAGTTCANACGGGAATTGGTATAACGGGTAAGATGTGGTGNCATGAGCANTATTCAGTTAGGCCAGANATCCTTTCTTTTGGTAAGAAAACTCAAGTCTGCGGGGTTCTTGCGGGCAATAGAATAGATGAAGTAGAACAAAATGTTTTTAAAGAATCAAGTCGAATTAATTCAACTTTTGGTGGAAATCTAACTGACATGGTCAGGTTTAAAATTATTTTAGAAATTATTAAAGAAGAAAATTTACTTAAGAATTCTTCTGATCAAGGGGANTATTTGCAATCTCATTTAAATCAGTTATCATTGGATTTTCCTGGTTATGTAACCAATCCAAGAGGTATAGGTTTATGGGCGGCTTTTGATTTGCCTTCTGGAACAGAGAGNGATGAGTTGTGGNCTCAGTTNATGAAAAATAATTTNTTGATTCTAGTNTCAGGTGATAAGTCAATTAGATTTAGGCCTCATCTGAATGTGAAATCGGAGGATATAGATAAAGCAATTGANATTATTTCAAGTTCTATTAAAGAAATATTGCGTTGAATTCAGGGATCCTATATGTAGTTAGCTCTCCAATAGGAAATCTAGGTGATTTAAGTTATAGGGCTGTTGATGTATTGTCCTCTGTTCAAATGATTGCTGCNGAAGATACTAGAACAACTTCAATATTATTAAAAAAATATTCAATTAATAAAAAATGTATATCNTATCATGAAAAAAATGAAAATATTAAATTTCTTAANATAATAGANTTGTTAAATGANGGATTNGATATAGCATTGATTTCAGATGCGGGGACACCATGCTTAAGTGATCCTGGATACCGNATTGTTAATGCGGCAAGAAAAAGNAATATAGAGGTTGTTAGTATNCCNGGTGCNAGTTCAATTACAGCTGCTCTTTCAATTTCAGGGTTGCCGTCAGATCATTTTTATTTTGAGGGATTCTTACCTAAGAAAAAGGGAAGAAAAACTAGNCTAGAATTTCTAAGTTCGCTAGATTGTTCTATTGTGATTTTTGAATCTCCTAATAGAATNATTAAAACACTAAATAGCATTTCAGAATATTTTGGCAATAGAGCTATATCTNTTTGCAGAGAAATAACTAAGGTNTATGAAGANAATTATTTTGGCTATGTTGATGAGNTTTTAATTAGATTGGATNAGCTTAGCAAAATTAGAGGAGAATTCGTATTNATAGTTAGTAAAAAAGGTTATAAAATTGATTAATAATAAGCTTATAACATTCGAGGGTATTGATGGTTCTGGTAAAAGNACTCAGATAAANCTACTAAATCAATGGCTTGAATCTAAAGGTATTAAGGGATTGAATATTAGAGAACCTGGTGGTACTGTNGTGTCAGANTCTATTAGAACANTTTTACTTGATAAGCAAAATATAATTGATTCATTTTCAGAAACNTTACTTTTTTTAGCTGCTAGATCTCAACTTGTAGATGAAGTTATAGTTCCNGCATTAAATGATAATAGATTTGTGATTTGTGACCGTTTTATTGATAGTACAGTGGTTTATCAGGGNTATGGTAGAGGGTTAGGTGTTGATTTGATTAATCAAATNAATAAAATAGCNACTAAGAACATATTACCATCATTAACAATATATATTGATATAGATGTAGAGTTNTCAATAAGTAGAAGAGAGAAGGATGTGAATGATAGAATGGAAGATGCTGGTTTGAAATTCTTAACNAATGTAAAAAAAGGCTATGATGAATTAGCNGTTTTGTATCCAGATAGAGTTCATGTTATTAATGGAGATGATAGTNTCNTCGAAATACAAAATAANATAAGAACGATAGTAAAAGATAAGTATAAGGAATTTTTATGTTAAAATCATTTATGCTGTTTATTGCGGTATCATTGATTTATTCAAATGATAAAATAATAGATAGCGAATATTTAGATATGTTAGAAAGATCATTACTAAAGCTTAATGAGGCATATGTTGACTCTGTCGATTCAGATGAATTAATCAAATCAGGGATTAAAGGTATACTGAAGCCTTTAGATCCATATACTAANTTGCTTGTGGGNTCTAGCAAAGATAAACTTGATATGTTAAGAACAGGTAAATATGGAGGAGTTGGTATTCAAATTGGAAATGTTTTTGACACACTTACAGTNTTGAATACATTTGAAGATAGTCCCGCATATTTAGAAGGNTTGCATATAGGAGATCAAATTTTCAAGATTGATTCAACTGAAACAAANGGAATGAAAATATCAGAAATTGTTAAGCTTATTAAGGGNGAACTTGGAACGGAGGTTGTGCTGCATGTTTTTCGTCCCTATTCAAAACAAAGATTAGAATTCCCGCTAACTAGATCTAANATACAAATAAATGATGTNCCTTATTGGGGGGTTGATGAAANTAATATAGCATATATTAGAATTAATAGATTTTCTAAAAATACTGGAAAAGATTTTAGAAAAGCTTTATTAGAATTGAAAGATACGGAAATGGAAGGTTTGGTTATTGATTTAAGATCAAATTCAGGGGGTTTACTTAGNAATGCAATTAGNATGCTCGATAAAATTGTTGATAGAGGATCNGTTTTNCTTAAAACAAAGGGNAGGCTAGAAAGATCAAATAAGACATTTAGTTCACGAGCTAAACCTATTATTGATTTGGATATTCCTATAGCAGTCCTTATTAATAAAAGTTCGGCTTCTGCAAGTGAGATTTTTGCAGGTGTTTTGCAGGACTATGATAGAGCGGTCATTATAGGCCAAAAATCATTTGGNAAAGGNCTTGTNCAAAGCATGTTTAATTTAAATGATACCACNACTTTAAAAATTACTACTGCAAAGTATTATACTCCATCAGGNCGANTGATTCAAAAGCAAGATTATATGAAAGATGGTTTTTTCACAGATGGTTTAGATAAAAAAGATAGTATTTTTGTAACATTAAAAAATAAGCGTAAAGTTTATGGTGGCGGTGGAATAACTCCTGATATTAGTACAGAAGTTTCAGATAAGACNGATTATATTAANGCATTATGGCGTAAAAAAATGTTTTTAAAATTTGCATCAGTATATGTGCCTCAAGAATCAATAGANGCTCCGGTTAAAGTTNATGATAAGATGCTCTCNGATTTTAAAGCTTTCATTGATGAATATGATTTAGATTANACATTGCCAGGTGAAAGNGATTTAAATAGGATGAAGGATANGNTNTTGTCATATTCAAANGAAAGTGNAAATAANAACTTGCTTGATAAAATTTTATTTTGGAGAAAGNCAAAAGAAGAAAGATTAATTAATAATTTAAATAAATATTATAAAAANGAGAAGAANTCTCAATTTTATAATCANTTGAATCACCCTTGGATTGTTAATGGTTTAGAAAGAGAAATGTCTATGGTTATATCTGGNAANAAAGAGCAGATGAGGGTAAGTTTGTATGAGGATTATGATTATTTAAAGGCCGTAGAAGTTTTAAAAGATGCAAATAAATACTATGATATATTATCGGAAAATAGTGTTGAGCAATAAAATATATTTTTTAAATTTATATCGCATCTCTAATAGTAGTTTTAAATATATAAAAGAGGTCGGTTAGCTCAGTTGGTTAGAGCGCCACGTTGACATCGTGGAGGTCACTGGTTCGAATCCAGTATCGACTACAAAAGAAATGAGTAAAAAAATAAATATAACATTACCTGATGGAACGGTTTTAAATAAGACTGNAGGTATAACGGGGCTTGAAATAGCAGAAGAAATATCTTCAGGCCTTGCTAAAGCNTCTATGCTTGTTGAGCTAAATGGCCAACTATGTGATTTGTCGTATCCTATAAATGAAGATTCAGAAATTAAAATACTTAAGAAANATTCTGAAGAAGCATTGGAGCTTATTAGGCATGATTGNGCTCATGTCATGGCAGAGGCAGTTCAAGAGCTGTATCCAGGAACTCAAGTAACTATTGGNCCTGCAATTGAAAATGGATTTTATTATGATTTNTCAANGGAANCACCATTTACTNTAGATGATCTTAGTAAAATTGAAAAAAAAATGCATCAAATTATTGATAGAGGAAATCCTTTTGTAAGAGAGGTGTGGGATAGGCAAGATGCAATAAAACATTTTTCTAAAATTGGAGAAATATATAAATCTGAAATAATTAGTGATTTACCTGAAGATGAAGAAATTACAGTTTATAAACAAGGTGACTGGGTAGATCTTTGCAGGGGGCCTCATCTCCCAACTACAAGACATATAGGTAAATCATTTAAGCTAATGAAAGTTGCAGGTGCATATTGGCGTGGGGATGAAAAAAACGAAATGCTAACTCGTATATATGGCACCGCTTGGCGCAATGATAAAGAATTGAATGCTTATCTTAAATTACTTGAAGATGCAGAAAAGCGCGATCATCGCAAGATAGGTAAAGAATTAGAAATTTTTGCTTTTGATGAAGAAATTGGTCCGGGTCTTCCATTATGGCTTCCAAATGGTGGGATAATGATTGAAGAATTAGAAAATTTAGCAAAGGAAACTGAAAACAAATCAGGTTATTTTAGAGTTAAAACCCCTCATCTAACAAAGGGTGACCTATATGAACGTTCAGGGCATTTAGATCATTATAAAGAAAGTATGTTTCCTGCGATGAATATTGATGGTATAGATTATTATGTTAAACCTATGAATTGNCCTCATCATCATAAAATATTTGCAGCATCACCTAAAAGTTANAGAGATTTNCCTTATAGGTTGGCTGAGTATGGTACATGTTACAGNTATGAAAAATCAGGTCAGTTNTTTGGTCTTATGAGAGTGCGAAGTATGCANATGAATGATGCACATATATATTGTACAGAGGAGCAGTTTAAAGATGAATTTATTAAAGTCTGCAATATGTATTTGCATTATTTCAAGATTTTTAATATTGAAAAATACGAGATGAGATTAAGTTTGCATAGNAAAGAAGGTTTAGGTAAAAAATATTTTAATGAGCCTGAACTTTGGNAAAAAACAGAAAATTCAGTAAGAGAAGCTCTAAATGAAGCTAAATTAAATTTTGTTGAAGTTGAAGGTGAAGCTGCATTTTATGGCCCTAAAATAGATGTGCAAGTATGGAGTGCNATAGGTAGGGAATTTACCTTGGCGACTAACCAAGTAGACTTCGTTGTCCCTCGACAATTTGATTTAAATTACATTGATGAAAACAATCAAAAAAANGTTCCATTATGCATTCATAGAGCTCCTTTAAGTACCCATGAAAGGTTTGTTGGATTTTTAATAGAACACTTTGGTGGAGATTTTCCTCTTTGGTTAGCACCTAAACAAGTTGTAATTTTGCCGGTTTCACAGAAACATTATAATTATGCTAATGAGATTAAAGATTTATACTGTGAAAATGGAATAAGAGCTGAAGTTGATATTAGGAATGAAAAAATTGGAGCTAAAATTAGGCAGGCTGAATTATTGAAAATTCCTCTGATGCTTATTGTTGGAGATAAAGAGAAAGAAAATAATTCAGTATCTTTAAGAAGACGTCTTAAAGGTGACTTAGGTGAATTGGAATATAACAAGTTAATGTTAGATGTTTTAGACGAAATAAATAAAAGGAGTATATAGGATAAATAAGAATAAAAATAAAACGAGAATAAATGATAATATTAGAGCTCTCGAAGTATTGGTGATTGACCAAAAAGGAACTCAAAGAGGAGTTATGAGAATCGATAGAGCTTTAGATTTAGCAAATGAAGCTAATTTAGATTTAGTTGAAATTTCTCCAAATGCTAAGCCACCAGTTTGTAAAATTTTAGATTATGGTAAGTATAAATTTGAAAGAGAGAAAAAGAAAAAATTAAATAAGAAAAAACAACATGTTGTTCATATTAAAGAAATTAGAATTAGACCTAATACTGGAGACCATGATTTAATAACTAAAGTTAATAAAGGACAGAAGTTTTTATTAAATGGGGATAAATTAAAAATTACAGTTATGTTTAGAGGTCGAGAAATGACGAGGAAGGAAGCAGGTGCTGAATTGCTTCAAAGAGTGGTTAATATTTTAAATGAAATTGCTGAAGTAGATAAAGAATCTAGTTTAGAAGGAAGACGTATGTCTATTATATTACGTCCTAGATAAGGAGTTAGAAATGCCAAAGATGAAAACAAAAAAAAGTGCTGCTAAAAGATTTAAAATTACTGGTTCAGGTAATATATCTTATACTAAAGGTGGTAACAATCATTTTGGAGTCCGAAAAAGTTCGAAAAGAAAAAGAAGGCTTCGAAAAAGCACTGTTGTTTCTAAAGCAATGTCAAATAGAACTAAATTAATGGTTTAATTTAAGGAGAATATATCGTGCCTAGAGCAAATAGTTCTGTTCCAAGAAAAGTAAAGCATAAAAAGATAATTAAACAGGCTAAAGGATATTTTGGAACTAGAAAATCAAATTATAGAACTGCAAAGGATGCGGTCCAAAAAGGATTGCAGTATGCATATAGAGATAGAAGACAGAAAAAAAGAGTCTTTAGAAAACTTTGGATAGCAAGAATTAATGCAGCTGCAAGGTTGAATGGAGTGAGTTACTCTAAGTTTATATGTTCTTTGAAAGAAAAAAATATAACTTTAGATCGTAAAATGCTTGCTGATATGGCAGTAAATGATCCTGAAGGTTTTTCTGAATTAGTTAAATCTGTAAATTAATTGAGAACATAATGAGTCTCAATGAAAAGATTCAATCTATTAGTGAAGCTTTCTTAAAGGATAAGAATGATTTTAATTCTGGATTAATTACATTTGAAGAATTAAAAAATAAATATCTTAGTCGTAAAGGTTTACTATCTGAATTGTATCCATTATTGAATGATATACCAGATTCTGATAAGCCTGTCTTTGGTAAAAAAATCAATTCTGTAAAAAATGAAATAAGTTATGAAATCAATCAGCTAATAGATGATGAAAATTCTTCATCAGATAGTTCATTTAGTATTGATTCAACTATGCCTGGTTTAGATAAGCTTTCTGGCTCAATACATCCATTGACTAAAATTATAGAGGAAATAAAAAGTATCTTCAGTCGAATTGGTTTTTCTACTATTTATGGTCCTGAGGTAGATACTGATTATTATAACTTTGAAGCATTAAATATTCCTAAAGATCATCCTGCAAGAGATATGCAAGATACATTTTATATTGATAAAGAAACTTTACTAAGAACTCATACATCTAGTAGTCAAATTCATTTTATGGAGAAAAATCAACCCCCCATTAGAGTTATCTCTCCTGGACGAGTATATCGAAATGAGGATATTAGTGTAAGGAGCTATTGTCTTTTCCATCAAATAGAAGGATTATATATAGATAAAAATGTTAAGTTTTCTGATTTGAAAGGCACTCTAGATTACTTTGCTAAAAATTTATTTGGAGAAAATGTCAAAACTAGATTTAGACCAAGTTACTTCCCGTTTACAGAACCAAGTGCAGAAATGGATGTTTCATGTATTTTTTGCAATGGTAAAGGTTGTAACATATGCAAATATTCTGGTTGGCTTGAAATATTAGGTTGCGGCATGGTTGATCCTGAAGTTTTTAAATTTGTTAATTATGATTCTGATTTATGGTCTGGGTTTGCTTTTGGAGTAGGTATTGAAAGAATTGCAATGCTAAAATATGGAGTTAAGGATATTAGAATGTTCTATAGTGGAGATGTTCAATTCCTAAAACAATTTAAATTATGAAAGTTTCACTAAATTGGTTGAGACAATATGTAAAAACCTCGTTGTCTCCAGATCAGATAGCAGAAGGTCTTACAGATTTAGGTTTAGAGTGCACTTATGAGAAAAAAGGTATATCCTTCACCAATGTTGTTGTCGCAAATGTGGTTGAATGTGTTCCCCATGAAAATTCTGATCACCTGTCTGTTTGCAAAATAGATGCAGGGGATGAGGAAAATTATACAGTTGTTTGTGGTGCTCCTAATGTAAAAACAGGCATTTCAGTTCCATTTGCAAAAATAGATGCAACATTAGATTATGGAAAATTTAAAATTAAAAAAACAAAAATAAGAGGTGTTACCTCCGAGGGGATGATATGTTCTGAAAAAGAATTAGGATTAGGCGATAGTCATGAAGGTATAATGATACTGTCATCATCAGAGAATAAAGGGTTTGATTTTAGTAAGATTGCTGATGTTGACGAAGATATTATTTACGATATTGACTTAACTCCTAATAGAGGAGACTGCCTTGGTCATCTTGGTGTTGCAAGGGAACTTTCTTTGCTAAATAAGGATGAAAGTGAATTGGTTAATTATGATGAATTTGATGTCGAAACAGTAGATTGTAAAGAAAGTCTGTCTATTAATATTATAGACAATGATAAATGTAGTAGATATGCAGCATGTGTAGTAAGAGGAGTTTCGGTTGGAGACTCACCTGATTGGCTTAGGAAAAGTTTGGAATCTATTGGTCAAAAAAGTATCAATAATGTCGTTGATGCAGCAAATTTTATTCTAATGGATTTAGGTCATCCAATGCATACTTTTGACATTGATAAAATTAAAACGAATACAATTAATGTAAGGACTGCAAAAGCTAATGAAACTATAATCACATTGGATGATTGTGAACAGAAGTTGGATTCTGACAACTTGTTAATATGTGATGGAGATAGACCGATTGCAATTGCTGGAATTATTGGNAGTAGTAATTCAGGAGNGGATGAGGATACTAAAAATATATTAATTGAGAGTGCTTATTTTGATCCAGCAAATATTCGTAAATCTTCTAAAAAGCTAGGTATATCAACAGAAGCCTCTAGAAGGTTTGAGAGAGATACCGATATTAATATTTTAGATATTGCATTAAATAAATTAGCCATGCTTATTAAAGATGTAGCTGGTGGAGAAATTTCTTCTGATTTTTTTGATATCTATAATAAAAAGCATGAATTATTAAATATTCCATTTAATATTGATAAATGTAATGAATTCTTAGGAACAGANATATCATTTAATGAGGCAAAGAAAATTTTTGATAGCTTAAATATAAAATCTGTTGAAAAAGATGATATNCTTATGTGCACTACTCCATCATTTAGAAATGATTTAAGTAGAGAAGTAGACCTTTATGAGGAAATTGCTAGAGTCTTTGGCTATAATAAGATTGAAAATTCTCAATATTGTTCTNCAACATTTGCAGGTTTTGTAAAAGATGAGCGACATATTGACTCCTTGCTAAGGAATATCTTGGCATCAAATGGATTTAATGAGCAATATTCTAATAGTTTGCTTAATCAAAAAGAAATAAAGATGGGTTTCAATCAAAAAGCAGATAGTNTNATATTATCTAATCCGTTAAGTGCAGAGATGGAATATCTACGGAAATCATTGTTTCCGGGTTTGATGAAGGCTGTTAAGTTTAATGAGAGCAGGCAAGAAAAATTATTTAAGTTGTTTGAAATAGGGGCTGTGCACTCTTCTAATGACTTTACTAATACGAAGACTGTAGAATCTTTCAAGCTTGGGTTGATTTGGTATGGGCAGGAATTTGATAATTGGAATAATAAAGATTTTTTCGACTTCTATTATGCTAAAGGTGAGATTGATCATTTGCTGCGAAGCATAGGAATAGATAAAATTGATTTCACTGAGCAAATTACTGTTGAAGGTTTTGATATGGCATGTAGTATTCAATCTGGTAAAAACCATTTAGGTACCATAGGATTGCCTGATAAAAATAGCAAGTCGCAATTTTCATTAAAAGGAAATATGCTATTTGCAGAAATAGATATTTTATCTATATGTAAAAGTATAAAAAATAATAAAAACATGGTTTCAGATTCTAATTATTTTCCTTTTGTGAATAGAGATATATCCATACTAGTTACAAGTAATATTCAATTTCATGAAATAGAGAAGTTGATTTTATCTGCGGATAATACGATACTGAAAACTGTAAAAATGTTTGATTTATATCAAGATGATAAAATAGATAGAAATAAAAAAAGCATGTCACTTCGAATGAAGTTTCAATCAGATAAAAAAACTTTACAGGATAGAGATGTCGATATTATTATGGAGAAAATAGTAGCTGAATTAAAAAGCAAATTTAATGCTGTCCAAAGATAGGAGTTTCAAATGGATTCTAATGTAGTAAGGGTTAATATTTTAGGGCAAGAATATGTTATGAAGACGAGTGCTGATCCTAGCTATATTCAAGATGTAGCTAGGCATGTTAATGAGAAAATGAATGAGATAAAAGAATCAGGTGTAGACCCTTCTTCGCAACAATTAAAAATAGCAGTACTTGCATGTATGAACATTACTGCTGACTTATTTGAAGTTAAGTCAAAAAGTAAAGATGCTATAGCTAAGGTAGAAAGCCAAGCTTTAAAAATATCTGATTATATTGATAAAAAAATAGATTCAATA
>NZVQ01000038.1 GCA_002701525.1 Fidelibacterota bacterium
TGTGGTATTGGAAGATGATGAGTTTTTCCAAAGCAATTTAACAGTTTGGCCAGTTGAAGTTCTTTCAAATATGTCAGGTCAGACAACTGTAACTTTTGAATATATACAAACACCAATAGAGGTTCCTATGTTTGTAGAAGTTATTCAGGGTGATGGTGATTCAGATCCTTTGGTTTCTGAAATTACAGATGGCTCTTCAGTGAGTTTCTTTTTATCTCAAGGTATACCTCAAAAATTAAATGTAGTTATTGGTAATAGACCGCCTACGGTTTCTTCAGATGCTTTAAGTGCTGACGGTGGAGATCGTTCTATATCTTTAGAATGGGTTGAGTCAGATGGTCGATATGGTGCTGAATCATATTCTATTTATAGAGAAGGTGCGGGTGATGTTGTCGGGTTGACATCTGCTTCATATATTGACAATGAAGACAGAGAGGGGCATGACGGTCAAGGGCTTCTATATGAATCTACATGGTCATATGAATTGACTGCGTCAAATGCTGCAGGAGAATCTACAGATGGCTATAGTATTCGAACATCTGGAGGTGATCAAGAAAATATAGATGGTACTAGTGCCGTAGCTTCAGCGACTACAGATAATAACTTGGATCCAGTTTCTGTACCTATAAATGCATATTGTTGGACGGGGTGTGAAGGTGAGAATGGAGAATATTCTGCTGTGCATGATGGTAATGGTGATGAAAATAATGAGATATTAATTGTTTTTAGAAATAGTTCATATGATGATGATGAAAATGATGAGATTGATAGATATAATTGGATTATAGATGGAGATGTATATTCTATTAGTCCTGATTTTACTGAAAATACCAGCCAAATAAATATTACTACAGGTATTGGACATGACCAAGATGCAAAAGAGTTTATTGCAACACTTACAGTAGAGTCTGACTATCCTATTAAAGGTGGTGTTGGTACTCGATCTCACACTGCTTCAGTTAATGCTACTTTATCTGAAGAGCCTAATGAAGATCCGATTGCGCCTGATGCTTTGAGTCTTATTGTAGGAGATGATGGATTGTCAGTGGCTACATTGTTGGATTTGGATGATGGAAATGATTATGATTCTAACGCTCAGCTATGGTATGTCCCGCATGATGGTGATCCTCAGACTACAACAGCTTCATTGTCATTTGATGCCTCTGCATCGTTTGATGCCGATGGTGATGAGTTGACTTATTCATGGTCATTGATTGCAGGTGAAGATTTAGATTGGTCCTATGGAGATTTAAATCAAAATGGTGTGTATGATATTGGTGAGCCTGTATTTGAATATGGAGGTGGTGAGGTTTATATTAATCCATTGGAGGTGTCAACTGACATTACTTATTTAGATAACCTTCCATCAGATGTTTATGTTTTAGAGTTAACTGTAACAGATGCGTATGGTGATTCTGATAAATCTGTTTTAGTTGTAGGTGTTGAAGAGGAGCGAAATGAAGCTCCAACAGTTGAAGCGGGAGACGATCAGGTTTGGTATATGCCAACAGGTCAAGATTTATTTGATATATCTATGTCATCACATTCAGTAGATGATTTAGATTCAGATTTATTATCATATAGTTGGGATTTAGATGGTTCAATCCAAAACTCATTAGGCAATCAATCTTCTCCATACTTGGAATTAGAAAATGATAATTCTCTATCTGAAGGTGAATATGTATTTACATTGACAGTTTCCGATAGTTATGGAGAGAGTGGTTCAGATTCGTTTACGGTGACGGTTCTTAATGAACCAGCTCCAGTTGCAGCGAACAGTTTGGGCATTGACGATGCTGATAATGCATTTAAACAGATTCAGATTTCATGGCAAGAAGGAGTGCTTCAGTCTGATTTTGATGGTGCATATACAGGTGATTTACATAATACATTGTATTTTATTGTTTCTATGAATGGTGAAGAAAGGGCAACATATCAAAATGATGCAGGTGATGGGGCTACATATACTCACCATGAACGCTCATTAGATGCAGGTTCAGATTATGAATTTACAGTAGAGGCTTTTAATAGTGATGATGAGGGTGGTGCTGTATCTGTTGTTTCTCAAACAACACATGCTCGTCCTGAAGTGAATCTGATAAATCCTAATGGTGGAGAGATTTATTCTGTTGGAGATGATTATACAGTTGAGTTTAGTACTACAAATGATCGTTTTATATCATCGATAGATATTCAGTTCTTAGGTTCAGATGGGCAGTGGTCTAATGAAGATGAAAATGCCAATGTATTTTCAAATACAGGAACTGGAAACGATAGTAAAACTTATATTGGTTCTATTTCATCAGAAGGTTCAGAGATTCATAATGGAGCTGCTATTAAGGTGATTGTTACAGATATTGGAGATGCGGATGGTGCGAATAAAGAGTCTAATGAAGATGCCTCTTCATCAAGTTTTACATTAGCAGCTCATACAATATCGAAGTCGTTTAATGATGGATGGAATTTGTTTGGTTCTATATTAGATGTTTCAGATGGACCTAATGGAGAATTGATGGTTGATAATCTATCAGCATCTTTCGGAAATTGGGGTGAGTATTGGGTAGCTTATGATGCTGATGGTCAATATGAAAATTTATCATTATCACATGGTGAAGGTTTTTATTTAGCATTGGCTGAGGATGATATCCTTGTTCTAGAGGGTGATCCTGTTGTTGGTGACCCAGAGAATGGAGCATTGGCAACTATTGAGTTGATTGAAGGTTGGAATTTGATAGCTAATCCGTTAGTCCTTTTAACAGCAAAATCTGAAATTTCAGTCGAGTATGATGGTGTTACTTTGCCTTGGGAAGATGCTGTTAATGCAGGGTGGATTGCACCATCTATTAATGGATGGTTTGGAGATTCACATTTCCCATATGAAGTGCTTCATCCTGGAGGAGGATATTGGGTTAATACATCAAGAGATTTATCGTTACATTTTACTACAGACGACGGTTCTTCAGAGGATTTGGCTAGAGGTGACAATAGCAATTCATGGAATATGAAATTAAATGCTAGTTCATTGGATGGTGAGAGTTTTGGAGACTACTTGGTTATAGGTCTTGCAGATAATGCTGATTCAAAATTTAAATATGGTGAAGATGAATATGATCTTCCTAATCCTAGGTTTGGTAATAAATCTTCAATAGATATTCATGTGAACAATGACAATTTGTACTTGTATAGAGATATAAAGTCAACTGATTTTCAAGATTATCAAGTGTGGAATATCTCTGCTGATATGTATGGGTTGAGCAAGTTTAAATTGGATTGGGATATGGGTGCGATAGATAGCGATGTTCATCTGGTAGTTGAAGGTGATATTGTTGATATGAAAGCCCAAGATTCAATTATGCTAAGCTCGCTTGATGAATCATCAATTGTAGTTGGAAATATTGGTTCTTTCTTGGAGCCGGTACCTAGTCAGTTTGGATTGGGCAGTGCTTATCCAAATCCGTTTAATCCAACAACAACATTGAATTTAGATTTGAATTATGATTCATTTGTAGATGTTAGCATTTATAGTGTGACGGGCCAATTAGTGGCTAATTTGATTTCTGCTGATATGAGTGCTGGTTACCACACTGTTAATTGGGATGCAAGCAATGTGGCAAGTGGTGTTTATATAGTCAAGGTAATTGCAGGTTCAAATGTAGCATCGCAAAAAGTAATGCTATTGAAATAGCTTGTTTTTCTAAGACTGTAAATATAATAGAGAGCCCTTGGCATAAGTCAGGGGCTTTTCTTGTATTAGGATGTTTTTGTGATATTGGTCACAATTATGATGTTTTTGAACATAATTGCAAGATTGTGATAATTTCCATAATTTTTGCAGTCAAATAATGCTAGTTTTTATTGAATTAACATTTAAAAATATGAAATATATAAATAATATATTAATTATTCTTTTCTTTAGTTTTGTTCTTCCTCAAGAGGAATGGAATATGACTATTAATGTTGATGATATTCAAGGGATTGGTGCTTCTGATCAAATCACTCTAGGGATGTGTCAAAATTGTAGTGATGAATTCCGTTTTGGTGAAGATCAATATGATATACCACCGCCACCTGGTTACCATACCGATATTTCATTTTTTAATTTTGATTGGCTAGGTACGGTTGATTCAAATGGTAATGTTTGTGATAATCCTGAATTTTATATTGATAAAAAAAGTTTTCATGAGCCCGTTGACTTGTTGATTTGGGAAATAGGGGGATTGACAAATTTAGTTGACAATCTTAATGATGATGATAACCTTGAGCTTTCATGGTCTATGGAGGATTTGGATGATGACTATGAGGTGTTTTTGTATATTGGAAATTCTAGCTACAATATGAGAAATATTAATAATGCTATAATTACAGAGGAACAACTTTTGGTTGATTATAATTCTGTTTCTGGAGAGTTTAATCCAAATATAAGAATAGTGATAGGGGGTTGTGCGGAATCCGGTGACATTTCAGATTATTATTATGATCAAGATGGAGATGGTTTGGGGGCTGGGACATCTACCGATTTTTGTACTGGAAAAGCACCTGAAGGTTGGGTCTTGAACAGTGATGATGTTGATGATCAGGTATATTGTTTGAGTAATGTTATAGATGCTTGCAATCAATGTGATGGTGAGAATTTGTGTGTAGGATGTGCTGATGTAAATGCATGTAATTATTCATCGTTAGTAACGATTGATGATGGGTCGTGTTACTATATAGAAGAATATTATGATTGTAATGGTGATTGTCTTGTAGATTCTGATGGAGATGATGTTTGTGATGAATTGGAGATTTTAGGTTGTACGGACCCAAATGCATGCAATTATGATTTAGATGCTACAGATGATGATGGTTGTGAATATCCTTTAGACTATTTTGATTGCAATGATAATTGCCTTGTAGATTCTGATGGAGATGATGTTTGTGATGAATTGGAGGTTTTAGGTTGCACTAATCCACTTTCATGTTTGTTTGATTCTAGTGCAACAGAGCACGATGGTAGCTGTTGTGGACAAGATGATTTATCTTGTGTAGAGCCTCCTGGTGAAATTTCAATTTTAGATATTGAAGTAAACTTGAATTCGGCAACTATAGATTGGGAGCAGCCGTGTGGAATAAGCAGTATTTGGGTTTATAGATTATTACAGGATTTAGATGATGTTGGGACGGTGATTCCTTCTCCATTTACAATAGAAGAATTGGATTGGGGAACATCTTATTCATTTTATTTAAAGACAATTAATACCGCCGGTGTTTCAATTACTGAAATCAATTTTGATACTGAAGATCAACCGTTACCTGAAGATATATTGGAATTGACATATCAGTCTGCAGAAGCTGAGATTTTGCTTAATTGGGAACCNTCNTTAAATAGTTCAGCTTATAATATTCTAAAAGATGGCCAAATTATTGATACTGTAGATGGCGGTGTNTCTTCTTATTTGGATAGCGATGTGTACTACGATTCCGCNATNAGCTATGAATATGCAATACAAGGGGTCAATTCTCAAGGGTATGTTGGNAATATTAGCCCAACGGTATATGCACAAGCAGACCCTGTGCCTTTACCTGTCAATTTAGATTCAAATCCTAATCCTGGTTCAATTGATTTTTNATGGGGAGNTCCANATGCATATGCNGCTATTGCAGATTATTCTTTTGAATTGTATCGAGATGGCAATATTATTGAATCTAATTATGATGATTTGATATATACAATATCAAATTTAAATTTTGATGAAGAGGTNTGTTTCGGTGTTAAGGCTATTCATCAGTTTGGAAAGTCTGATATTGAATTAATATGTGCATATCCAGATATGCCATATCCACCATCGATTTCTGATTTTACAGCTACAGGGGCTGAGGGTTATGTTAGTATTGCATGGACAATGCTTCAAGAGCCAAATCATTTTATTAATATTTATAGAGATGGTCAGCTTATTGCATTAAATGTTAACACTCTCGAAAATCCTGCACCATATATTAATGATATAGATGATGGGTTTGGAATGCTTGCTAATCAATCATATAGTTATCAAATTAGTGCATTAAATTCAGATTTGATTGAAGGTCCAATATCGGAGCCNGTAATTGCAACTACATTTGCCCTTCCNATAGTTTTAGATCTTTCAGCTCAGGCAGGAGATGGTAGGGTTTTGCTTAATTGGTCCAGTCTTGATAGTTATGGTGGGGACGGTTACAGTTATGAAATTATTGACCAAAATAACAATGTAGTATTCGAAACAACTGATTTATATGCAACCATTTCTAATTTGATNGGAGGTGAGGAATACTGNTTTCGTATAAGAGCAAATTCATTAGGNGGATATGGTNTCTCTGATGAATCAAATCAAGCTTGNGCTGTTCCTCAAGTTGCATTTGATGGGACCGAGGGNGANAATAATATAGATTGGGGTNTTCAGCTNTCATTAAANNTAGCTCTTCCAGGTGGAGATTTATTGCTTGATACTCAGAANATGCTAGGAGTGGCTTCGGATGCTACAGATGGTTGTGATTCTACTTATGATATAGCAGANTTGACGGACACTCCNAANGATTGGGCNAAATTACATTTTCCACATCAAGGTTGGGACTGTGCACTCGTNCCNGGAAGCAAGTANAATAATGATATTAGNAGNGAGTATTNAGATGCATCAGAAGTTAAAGAGTGGGCTGTGCANNTAGAGACAAATAGTTGGTCGGATGGGATAGCAACTGTATCNTTNCATTTTTATGAGCAGGCGGGAGGTAATACGGCATATTANACATCNGATGATATTAATTATATTAAAATTAATGATGGTGATCAGATTGAATATGGCTTANTTAACCCAGTGCTTCCGGGNTCATTTAAAGTTATAGTNGGNAATATTGTTCCTGAGGCTCCAATTAATATAGGNTCTAATCCTGGATATAGAGAAGTTGAACTNTCATGGTTTGANGGNTATGTTGCAGGTTCTTTGAGCTATGAATCAACTAGTTATAATATTTATAGAAATGGAGAATTGNTTGGNAACACTTCTGAATCNTTTTTTATTGATAGGGGATTNGAATTTTCTACTGAGTATCATTATGANATATCAGGGTTAAATATAGCAGGTGAAGGTTTNAAGTCGGATATAGTCAGNTCAACGACACTTGAAAATAGNNCTCCAGTTCCAAATGCAGGTNTAGATTTAATTATATATGATTTTAATGATGATGNTNTNGAGAATGGTTTNTTTACTTTNCCTATGAATATTAATNATCAGGATNCTTCTAATNGTTCAATTTTATTAATCGAAAATATGTCNTTTGANTTTGANAANTATTCNGATATTGGTNTNTATGANCCNCCNTTAGATCAATTGAGTTATTTATGGGAGTCATCTTCTNNTAATANNTCTNCTGAAGATATATATGAAGTNCANAGNGATGGGTATGGTATGAAAANTTTNTCATTGCAGGTTGATGATGGNTTTTTAAATAGTGATTATAAAGANTCTGTGAATNTTGATATNAAGCCTATGCCTGCTCCTGCAANGGTATATGTTGACACNTCNTATGCNGGTTTNTATTCTATNGAGTTNNATTGGTTNGANTCTAATTANACTGGNGANCCNTATNTTAANTCTAATATNAATTCAGNANTTTTNGNTTNTGAAGANGGAGATTTCTTTGAAGATNTTAATGGTAATGGNNTTTANGATTCAGGGTTAGANCCTCTACCNCCNTTTTATGGGTTATCTAATTTNAANAATGCNTTTGGNTTTAAAAATATTGCTGATTATTATAANGTGGAAGTTAATGGANTGTCTTTAGGTAATGTTANTCAGCCTTGTNTNGCNAATCCTGAGGATTTGATTTTANATGAATATTGNTATGTNATTGNANATTTAGAGCCATCNNCTGANTANTCTATAGTNGTNAAGTCNTGTAATTTTAATGATGAATGTAGTGANTCNGATNCATTGATTGTTTNAACTGGNCATAGNCCNTATGTTGANGTGNTNTATCCNAATGGTGCTGAGATAATTGGGGTTGATGAGCCTATGNCTATTGAATTGGATTTTGGTTCAGGGGNTAGGTATATAGATTCTCTTTATTTATCAATATTANTAAATGANTNCTCNTTGTGGGATACTACTATTTTTACTAGTACCACACANAATATGATTGATGATAATTATGTTTTATCAATTAATTCTTTAGAATATAATTCNACATTAAATTCGAACTCAAAAATAGAAGTGAGAAATTGTTGATGANGGTGGTGTTGGTTCATCTGTNAATTCNAATTATTATGANGATTCGGACAANCTGTTTNTTATTGCAANNAATAATGTTGATAAAGATTTTGATGAAGGNTGGCATTTNATTGGCACTCCTGTTGTTTTAGANTCTAGCATTAGCATGCAGTCTCATGTNAATAATGGAATNGATTTTAATTATAATATTTACTGGCAGATTGTTGATGAAGATGAAACTGTGACNGATCCAATTAGTCCTTCTGACCAAATATTNAATTCTGGTGAAGGGTATTATTTAAATCTGTATTCAGGTTCNCCTGTAGAACAGGTATTTACTCAAAATATTAATTTATCAGGAGATGTTGTTACTAATTACACTATAGACAATTTAAGTATTGGTTGGAATCTGATATCTAATCCATTAGTTATATCTATGAATCTAAATAATCTTAGTATTATTGATGGTGAAAATGTTATGAATTGGAAGCAGGCTAATGAAGCCGGTTTGGTTGCTCCATATTTATTAGAGCTTGATCATGATAGCAATACACTTATCCCATCATATGAAGTGGAGCCGTATAAGGGGTATTGGCTATATTTGTATCGTGATATTGATATTGAGTTTAAAAGTAAAGTTCAAATTGAAGATAATATTGATGGTGCTGTTTCGGACACTGACTTTATAATCAATTTATATTCCAATGCTTTTGGACAATCACCATCTGTTTTTGGTGATTTTATTCAATTAGGCTATGGAGTTGATGCATCAAATGAATTTTCAGATGGATTTGACATGCCTAATTTGGATTATCAATATTTCAGTCAATATACTTCAATGCATATTCAAAATAGTGATGAAAGTTCTCTGCATGTTGAATTGAGTAGGGATATAAGGGAGCATTATCAGCCTAGTTATGTATGGAATATAGAGGGTGTATCTCAAGCTATTTATGATCCGCTTGTTAATCCAGACTCAGAAATTGAATTGTTTTGGGACATGTCTGCTATTGACTCTAATTATGTCGTTCTTCTAGAGTACGGTTTGGGTTTTTCAAATCAAACAAATATGAGAGAATTTAATTATGTTAAATTGAATGATTCACAATTTTCTAATATGAGAATTGTGGTTGAATTGGAAAACTATTTCTCAGGTTGCCCTGAATCTAATGCATGCAATTATTTTTGCAATGAAAGACCTTGGGAGTGTCCTGAAGGGAGTTTGCCAGCTAATTTTATAGATGATAGTAGTTGTGATTTGATGTCGTGTGTAGGCTGCATGGATATTTCAGCATCTAATTATAATCCAAATGCTACGATTGATAGTGTTTGTGATGGAGGTGTTAATGATGGTTTGAATTGCATGGATGACCCTGATGTGTGCGGCGCTGAAGGTGTATGTGTTCAATATATATGTGAATTTAATGAGTCATATTTATTTCAGTCAGATAGTCAAGTTGTTTATATAGAAAACAATCTTTCTAATAAAATACCAATTTATTTGACCAATTATAATTCTATTCCGGTATATGGTGTTGAGATAGAGTTGGCTTTTGATCCTTCTGTGATAGATATATCCTCGGTATTGCCTACGGACCTATCTAATGCAAATTCTATTATTCAAGGGTACAGTTCGCTTTCTTATGTTGATTCAGATGAGGGGGTATTTTATTTCATCGCATATCCAATTAATAATAATATAGCTTTTGATGGCGGTGTGTTGTTTGATTTAGAAATTCAGGCATTGGGTCTTGAAGGAGACACTACATCGATAGTGTTTAATAAATCTGTATTGAATGATACTGATATATTGAGTGATGATTTAGAATTGCTTTTATCTCAAGGGTCAATTGAATTTTCAGGCAATACAGGGTATTACTCTAATATTAATATCCCTATTGAATCTGTAGAGTTAGACTTGATAGGTTACTCTCAATATAACAACCCATATAATTTTGTAGCTGTTGATACTTTATCTGCATTCTCATCTTTCAGTGGAGATTATGTTTTTGATTCTGCGCTTAAAGGTAATTATATAATGCAAGCTTCTAAGTTTGAGTCGGCAGGATCAGATCAAGGATTGTCTGCTGTGGATGCGTCGAGGATAGCAAGGTATTTAATTAATTTAATTGATTTCAACGAGGACCAAATGTTGGCTGCAGATGTTGATATGAGTGGCACTATTAGTGCTGTAGATGCTGCCTTTGTAGCGAGGTATTTAATTGGCTTGACCGATCAGCTAAATGATCAAGGTCAGCATTGGAGATTTAGATCTGTGGATGACTTTTATTTAAATATAATAGACAGTTTAGATTTTAATTTAAACCTATACGATTTAAGGCCTTTAGATAATAATTTAAATAATCAAGATATAGTTGGTATACGGATTGGAGATGTTGATGGATCTTGGATATCGGATGTTCAGGCAAGAGATGTTGCATCCTTTAATCAAATGGATATGTTCGCAGATTCAAATCAATTACTGTCTATCCCGTTAGGTTTTTCAAATCGGCAGTTGGTTGAAGGTATAGAAATAAAAATATCTTACGATGGTCAAGAATTGTCTTTTGATAACTTTGAATTGCAAAGCAAATTTGAAAATTATAATATAATTATTAATGATTCGAATCCGGGAGAATTATCTATGATAATTTATGCAGCATATGATATCGAAAATTCAGAAGATGTTTTTGGTACGATTGCATTTCAGATTATGAATGATGACTTGTCAGATTCTGTCATTGAGATTGAGAAGTTTTTAGTCAATGGCCAAGATTTATATTCAGGCTTTCAAGTTTTTGATGATTATAGTAGTAAATATGTTTATTCTAAAATTTTAAATGTTTCAGCACAGTCTTATCCGACAACTTTTAGCTTGGGGGAATGCTATCCTAACCCATTTAACCCGACAACTCAAATTCCATTTTCATTGCCAATTGAGAGCTCTGTTGACATTGTGGTTTATGATATATCTGGACGATTAGTAGATACGATTTTATCGAGAAACTTAAGCCCAGGGAATCATATGGTGGAGTTTAATGGTCAATATCTTTCAAGCGGTGTATATATAATCAAGGTGCATGCTAAATCTTTAAATTCCAATGAAAGCTTTATTCGGTCAAACAAAGTGCTGCTTTTGAAATAATTTTAAATAGTATTTCTTCTATTGAATAAGTCATAAAAATAACTTAATTTTACATTCTAGATTATTGCTTTTTAAGCAATGGTTAGAATTATATTTGTAAAATATTTATCACATATGGGGTAATTCTTGTTTTCTGATTATAAATACGGCTTTAATTTTTCATTATTAGTTTCCTGCTTTATATTGTTCACCTCCTGTGAAGAAGATGTGGAAGGTGTCAGTACCCAGTCTTCAGGTGTCTCAGAAGATATTGTTGAGGGATTTGTAGTAGATTATTTTTATGATTTAGCAAATGAGTCTGTGGATGCAAAGTTTTTACATTATCGCAAAGCTGAAGGTTTGTGGCCTAACACTATCTCAGATACAACGAAGATAGATATTACTAGAGATACAATCAATTTTAGAACATATAACGAATTTCGACTTAAGGTTCCTGAATCAGAAATTGAATCTTATAATGATTATGTTTGGTTTGATGAGACAAGAGGTGGAAGCTGTTTGGCGGAAAGTGGTTCTTGTATAGACATAGATTTTAGAAATAGTCAGGGAAAGCACTATGTGATAGATAATTTTTCTAAACCAGTTTTAGAAGATGATGGAAGTGAAGATGGGCGTGATCCAAATTGGTCTGGCTTTCAAACAAGTGCAGCGGGCTGTGTTTCTCCTTCGAATGATGGTATAGGTAATGATGCTTCTGAATCAGGTTCGCCGTATGCTTGTTATGATTTAGAGCAGTCAGGCGAGTATGAGATTTTTTCTGGACAGTATACAAGTATTGAGAAGATTATTTGGGATATTGAGGGCTCAAGATATAAAACATATTTAGATACTACCTTTATTCATTACGAAGACCCGGACGACTTGGACTCAGACTTTACCCAATCTCAATGGGAATACGCTTCTGTAGATGTGGTTCTTGGTCAAGACACTCCAACTTACACCTATGATTCATTGATTTACATGGCAAATATTAATGATTTTATATCTCCTGATACAGGAATTTTTTATTTAGATACGCTTGAGTTTATTAAGACTAGTTTTTTATATACGAGTGATGATATTGAAATTTTTCAANAATTTACATTTGACAATATGAATGCATTGGGTCAAGACTCTATGATGTATCGGATTTCAACTGATTGTAATCAAAATGGACAAGTCGATGTGGCGGAGCCAATGAATAATGATTTCAATTTAGATGGAGATATGGTTGATATTTTAGATGAGTCTGTTTTNCAGCAGGATTACTGCGGTGATAATGGAGATGTCGTTCCAGATGGAAANAATGATGATATCTGCTATGAGTTTAGCGATTTAGGTAATGGTGTGCAAGATGGGCCTGAATTATATTATGATTTAAATGGTAATGGTCGGTATGATTCTACTAGTGAATTGGGAGCGGAGCCTTTTGAAGATTTGAATTGTAATGGTGTGTATGATTATTCAGAAGTCCATGATTATAATAATAATGGCAATTATGGCGATACATTGGATGAGTCTGTACTTGGTCAAGATTATTGTGGAGGTATAGATGGTCTTGCCGATGGGGATATTGATGACATCTGTATTGAGTGGATTGATTCTGGAAATGGTATTTGGGATGCTGATGAAGAAGATGATGGTTCAGGTTTAGGGTCTAAAGTCTCATCTGTTCCTTCTTCAATATTNTTTGATTATTCAACGACTCCTCCGTCTCCTGTGATTGAGATTGATGAGTTCACTCAAATTGAGAGGCCTGACGGATCTGTTTATGCTCCGATTGACATTACAACTATATTGGACTCTGTTTATCAGTATGTGCCTAAGATAGATTCGGTAGTGACTATTTTTTCCAATGAGGTGATTACCCATTTTGCTCCAGATTCTCTTAAAGATTTAGAGTATATTATTACAAAGACAAACACNGCTCTTCCTAGTGGATTAGGATATGATATTAATGAGTATGCATATAATATATTTAATACAGAGAACCATATTAAAGAGTTGAAGAACCCAAGTTTTTTCTTGCCATATGGTTTTTATGAAACTCCAGAAGCTATTGCTGATGGTTTTTGGTTTGATGAGTGNAGGGATACTCTTGAGGTTTTTTTATGGGCAGAAAATGGCATGATTACAACTGCAGATGGAAATCTTTTTGCAATGGATACTTTGATTGTCAATGAGGACTCGGATTGTGATGGTGATGGCCTTTCAGATAATGGTGGAAATGGAGATTACAATATTGAAATTGATTATCAGGTTGAGCATTTAGATTCTGTCATGGTTAAGATGAGAAAGATATTGACCGATGAAAATGGCTTGTGTTTAGGGGGGGTGCTTCATCCTAACATAGAGCCTCTTACTGTTTCTGATCCGGAGGATTGTTACGATGTTGTTGATGGTATTGGNGCGGCGGCTTTAGATACGATGGTTACTGATTGTTTTAAAATTACGAAAACTTTAACTATGACTTATATTGGTAGCGGTGTTGAGTATGGTGAAAAGGTCACTATGTGGCTTGCTAGAGATTTGGGTATTGTAAAAAATTATCTTGATATAAGGTGGAGTGAGCCTTTTTGGGTTGATGGAGAGCAGTGGAGGCCTTATTCGCGTTGGGAGCTTGTAGATTTAAGAGATGTAGACGATTCTGGTTTAGGGCGTTTTGCTGGGAAAAGAAGAGTGTCTTATGATGACTTTAAAGATATGATTGAGTTTGACGGTGATCCGTATGAAAGAAGGCGAACTGCTGGCTTGCATAGGGTTAAGATTGGGTATTAGTAGAAGGTGTTTATGAATATTAAAAAAATTATATTTTATTTATTTTTATTTTCCATATTGATTCCTGGTACAGATGGTACGGTTAGAGGTCGAGTGTTGAATATGAAGGGTGAGCCTCTTCCTGGAGCACAAGTTTTTATACAGGAATTAGGTATTGGTACTATAGCTGANATAGAAGGTAATTATTTTCTTTTAAATGTAAATGTTGGTAAGTATGATGTGACTGTGGCTATGATTGGTTATGCTACACAGGAAGTGACGGGTGTTGATGTTATAATGGATCAGACTGTTTGGTTGAATTTCTCAATGAAGGTAGAGGCTGTTGAGGGTGAGAAGATTGTTGTTTCTGGTGAGCGAGCTCTGGTTGAAAAAGGTAGTACTTCAAAAAAAATAACGGTTTCTAAGGAAGCTATAGAGGCTTTGCCTGTTAGGGATATGGCNGATTTATTTTCGCTTCAATCTGGNGTTGTCAAGGTTGAAGGAGGTATGCAGGGTGGAATTCCTGATCATGAAGAGAAAGGTCTTGAAGAGGTTCATGTGAGAGGTGGTAGAACGGGTGAGATTGCATATATGATTGATGGATTGTATATAAGAAACCCTATTTTTGGTGGTATAGGTTCGTCAACAAGGCTCAATTTATTCGCTATTAAGCATTGGGATTGGCAACCTGGAGGTTTTAATGCCGAATATGGAGATGCGATGTCTGCGGTTTCCAATTCACATACAAACAAGGGTAGTCGTAAGAAGTTTGAATATAAGTTTCAGTACTCAACTAGTTTGGTTGGTGCTGCTCTTGGTAGTCGTTATGATGAGCTTAGGGGTTTTAATGACTATAGTATGGGTTTTGGTGGTCCGTTGCCAATTGTAAATGGTTTATTCGACGATAGTTTTTTAAATATGACTTACTGGATTTCTGGACAGTCTACGAGCAAGGATAATAGGTCAGTTTATGAGTTTGATGATAATTATTATATTCCAAACAATTTAGGCAATGATGATAATCGTACAATGATTGTGAGAACTAATAGTGACGGCTTACAGGACACTGTGGGTGTTCAGCCTTGGGATGATGTTGGTGGTTTTAGAGGTTTTGGATATGAGAATACTGATGATATTTTTGCTAATCTATCTCTGAATCTTTTTAATAATAAGTTACGTTTGAATACTACCTTTTGGAAGGTGAAAGCTAAGCAGAAAATTTTTAGTCAAAGATTTTTATATTGGGATGAAGGGCAGAATGAATTGTTTAGNGATACTGATAGGTGGACGTTTGAATTGAATCATTCGCTTTCGCAGAAAACTTTCTACACTGTTCGTTTATCCAGGTTTCAGCAGGCAAGTTTTAATGGTGTAAGATGGCGAGATTCCGACCAAGATGGTTATCCTGATTGGTTTGAGTGGAGTAATCCTGCTGGAGAAAGGCAGAATCCAAGTGGTACTGCAAATCGTATTTCGGACCCTTACAATCCTGATGTTGTTCCATATACTTATAATGATGATAAGTCTAAGGTTTACTACCCTAAGCGAGATGGTTTAGGTCCTGAGCAGTGGACTAGTGGTTGGTATTATGGTGCTCCGGTCCCAGGTAATTATAAATGGGATACTGCGGAAGAGTTTGAAGATGCTAATTTAAATGGGGTATGGGATGAAGGCGAGCAGTTTGAGGATTTGGACCAAGATGGTACATGGGATGGTCCGGCTCTTGTGCAGGCATGTGAATATAGGGATGGCTCGTATTGGTTGACTCCTGAGATGTATGTTGATTATACTGATTTTNTAGATCAAGAGGTTTATTGGAACGAGGTTATGCAGAATCCNGCAACTGAACATCATGGATATATTTTTGATACAGATTCNTTGTATTTTNTAGACTATAATTTTTTCGCTGGCAANTGGTCAGAGGGNAGTGCATTTGGTGGTCATGATNGATATTATAGNACATCTAATGCATTGACTCAGGAGNTTAGATTTGANATTACATCTCAATTGACTGNNAANTGGAAGGCTCGNGCNGGTGTTGATTATAAGACTCATAAATTAGATTTTATTGAGGTTGTTAATCCTTGGGANGATGTAAGTGCAGCTAGNCAAATTTTTTCTGAGCANTGGGATGATTTTGGNGCAGATGGNNTTGAGTATATAGATTCTGATTCTGGTTTGCCTGATGAAGGTGAAGGNAATGGNCAGTGGGACCCGGGTGANTCTTATGATGATTTTAATAGGGATGGGCAATGGAATAGTTATGTTGANCCTACAGANTTTTCNGCATATATTCAAAATACNTTTGANGTNCCGTGGATGGTTATTAATGCAGGTATTAGGGCTGATGCTGTTAATTTTAATACTAAAATTTGGTCTGAGCCGGAATTTTTTAGTGNNGGAGANAGGNCTGCNGGTGAATTCTCTCCNGAGCGACCNTGGTTTTGGTCNGATTGNGGTTTAGATGGANTGTGTCCTGGNGAGTTGTATTATGATTCTCCTTGGAATGAAGGNGGAGGTGATTATGGAACATTTGAACTNNNAGATGNTNTTTGGGTTAANACNNGNGATGNNTTGGATGGNATAGGNGATGNAGATGTTGGTGAAGGTGATAAGGTTTATGATATNAATGGTAATGGTTATTGGAATTATGGTGAATTTTATNANGATGANCTAGATGGTNTCTGTGGTGATGGAGATGATTATATTGATTTTAANAATAATGGTATTTGCGATGAGGAAAATGGAGACACTTTTTTAAATGATTTAGCAGGNAATAAGCAATGGGATTGGGANGATGCAAACGGTAATGGTGTTTGTGATGATGGAGAGTGNGAGTATTTTGAGGATGANGGCGAAGAAGCNNGTACTGTTTTTGGAATGGAGAATGAAGAAGTGTTCTTTAGGAATTCTGAATGGTTTTGGAAGTTCAGTCCNAGAATTGGNTTTAGTCATGTNATTAATGATGAGGCTACATTTACATTTAATTATGGTGTCTATTATCAAACACCAACTTATGACAATGTATATTTAAATACTAATAGGCAAGAGGATCCTGCAGAGCTGTTTGAAGAGAGTGTGGGTGAGATTGGGAATGCTACTATGACTGCTGCGAGGAGNCANGCTTATGAATGTGCTTTTAATTTTCAAATAGGTCCNCAGTGGGGTGTTACAGTNGGGGCATGGTTGAAAGATATGGATCAGATGGCGACTGCAAAGACATATCGTAGTGGAATATATGAATATCAAGTTTCTTCAAATGGNGATTATGGTACGGCTAAAGGTATTGATTTGACAGTTAGAAANTCTGGAATGCTNTTTACTACTGTNTTNCAGTATACATANTCTATTGCNAANGCTAATGGGGATTATGATAAGGCTGCTTTTGGNGGTGTGTATGTTGATGCNCCGTCTCAAACATATTTAATGCCGTTTGATAGGCCTCATGATTTAACATTGTCNTTATATACGGCATTGCCNTTTGGNNTNATGACTTCTTTNACTGGTTTTTATCAGTCAGGAATTCCTTATACNCCTCANGAGATGGTTGGNGATAAGCCNTANACGGATCAGTTGAAGAAAAATACNAGAAGATCTGATGCTTATAGNAATNTCAATATGTCTTTTTCAAAATATCTAGATTATAAAGATTTTAAAATAACTTTGGGTCTAAATGTTTTTAATATTATGGATTGGAGAGAGCCGTANGGTGTTTGGCCTTTGACNGGAAAGCCTGATGAGCCNGGNGAGTATTATATGAAGGATGTNATTAATCAAAATAATGGNGGNACNTTGTCNGGTTCGTTTTATGATATGCCTTGGAGATATTCTTCNCCTCGTGAAATAAACTTTTTTGTAAGGTTTGATTTTAATTAAATATGAATAAAGTAAATTTTATATCAATTGTTNTTATTTTNGGTTTGTTGTTTTCGGCGGANCCTGTTACTGATGAATCAAGTCNTTCTTNTGNTTCTAGNGGNAGGGTTGGGGCTCCATTCCCNGGNAATCCNCTAAANGATNGNGCNAAGGGNTATTTGGTTGCAGGTAANGCTAAGACNGCCGTTTCTAATTTTGGTAATTTTATAGATTGGGATTTTGGNCCAAGTGGTNTGTGGGGTCAGTATTCNTATCTTCCTAATGTTTCTTTTATAGCNGGTGTTGCGGGTCATTCTTATTCCTCTGATTACACATGGGTTGATGCGAGCGATGAGNTGTCTANTGTTCAGCAAAATACGAATCANTTAGATTTGCACTGTTCTAGTCAAGCATATGCTGATTGGCAGTATTATAAAGCGATAGTATTTAATATGGNTGATGATAAAGGTGATATTGGAGAGGAGGTAGCTGTAATCGAAGATTTTACTGTTAAAAATCAATTCTGGGTAGATGAAGATGGTGGTAGGGTTTGTATGTCGTTAAATAAATATGAGCAGGTTAATCCTAA
>NZVQ01000039.1 GCA_002701525.1 Fidelibacterota bacterium
AACCCCTCGTTCATGATGGGAAATGTATGTGGGCGATGAGAGACTCGAACTCCCGACTTCCTCCTTGTAAGGGAGGCACTCTGAACCAACTGAGTTAATCGCCCGTAATTTTATTTTTTAAAATCAATTCCTAACAATAATTTTAAAGCTTCTTCAACATCTTTTACAAAAGTTATCTTTAAATCTTTAATAATTTTTTCTGGAATCTCTTCTAAATCTTTTTCATTTTCTTTTGGAGCTAATATATGTTTTAAGCCTGCTCTATGTGCTGCCGTCGATTTTTCTTTTAATCCACCTATAGGCAATACATTGCCTCTTAAAGAAATTTCTCCAGTCATTCCAAAACCTTCTTTAACAGGTGTGTCTGTCAATAATGACACCATAGCTGCAATCATTGCCACACCTGCTGATGGGCCATCTTTTGGAATTGCTCCAGCTGGCACATGAACATGAATATCATATTTTTTATAGAAATCAGGACTAATTCCTAATTCTTTAGCATGAGATCTAATAAAAGAGTGTGCTGCTTGAGCAGACTCTTTCATTACATCNCCTAATTTTCCAGTTAATTTCAATGTTCCTTTACCAGGCATTTTAGAAGCTTCAATAAATAATATATCTCCTCCAAATGCGGTCCATGCAAGTCCTACAACTATACCTGGCTTATTGCACCTCTCTGCAACATCAGAAATATATTTTTTAGGCCCTAAATATTCATATACTTTATCTTCATCTATAGTGACCGAATTGGCTTCCTTTGATACGATTGCAGTAGCAACCTTTCGACATACATTTGCCATTTGTCTTTCTAATCCTCTTACACCAGCCTCTCTTGTAAATGACTCAATGATTAGTTTTAAAGCATCATCCGTAAGCTTTATCTCTTTATCTTTTAAACCATGCTCTTTGATTTGTTTTGGTAGAAGATGATCTTTTGCTATTTCCATTTTTTCTTCAACAATATAACCAGTATATTCTAATATTTCCATTCTATCTCTAAGAGGCCCTGGAATTTTATCAATTCTATTTGCTGTAGTGATGAACATTATATTAGATAAATCAAAATCAACTTCTAAGTAATGATCATTAAAAGCAAAATTCTGTTCAGGATCTAGGACTTCAAGCAATGCACTAGATGGATCCCCTCTGAAGTCCATTCCAAGTTTATCTATTTCATCAAGCATAAATATTGGGTTTTTTGTTCCGGCTTTTTTCAAACTTGCAATAATTCTACCTGGTAAAGCTCCAATATATGTTCTTCTATGACCACGAATTTCTGCTTCATCCCTAACTCCACCTAAAGAAATTCTAACAAACTTTCTTCCCATTGCTTCGGCAATAGCTTTTCCTATTGATGTTTTACCTGTACCTGGGGGGCCTGAGAAACAAATAATTGGACTCTTAAATCGCTCTCCCTTAGCTTTCCTTGATGATTTTAAATTTCTAACTGCTAAATGCTCTACAATCCTTTCCTTAACCTTATCTAACCCATAATGATCATCATCCAATACTTTTCTTGCATGTTCTATATCTTTTCTATCTTTTGATTCTTTAGACCAAGGTAAATCAGATAGCCAATCTAAATACGTCCTAGAAACAGTATATTCTGGAGATTGCTGAGGAATTTTCTGCATTCTATTCAATTCTTTGCGAGCTATTTTTTCAACATCCTTTGGCATCTTAGATGTTCTAATTTTTTCTTCTAACTCCTCAAACTCAACCCCAGAACCTTCTTCTCCAAGCTCTTTTTGTATAGCTTTCAATTGTTCTCTTAAATAATATTCTTTTTGAGATTTTGAAATTTCATCTTGAACATCTGATTGAATTTTTTCTCCTAATTCAATTCGTTGAATCTCTTCATTAATAATTTTAATAGATTTTTCAATTCTCTGCTGCACATCTGTTTCAATTAAAACTTCCTGCTTATTTTTAGTAGATGTATTAATTAAGGATATTGTTTTATCAATTAATTTTGAAGGATTTTTAATATTAATTAATGTATTTGATTGATCATCTGAAAGGTATGGTGCTATTTCAACTAATTTCTTAAATATTGCATTGATATTAGCTGAAACCATATCAATATCAATATCTTCAAAATTATGTTCTTTTAATCTAGATGCTAATCCCATAAAATATGGTTGGTCTTGTGTGAAATTCTTTACTTCTATTCTTTCAATGCCTTGCACTATAACTGATTTAGAATCATCTGGCATATCAAATGTTTTCATGACAGTTGCTAGAGTTCCAGTTGTATATAAATCTTCACTAGTAGGATTTTCAACAGAACCATCTTTTTGAGCAACAACTATAATATATTTTTCACCACTACTTGGTAAATCTTCAATCAAATTCAAAGATTGTTCTCTACCAATATAAATAGGGATTATTTGTTGAGGGAATAACACCGTATTTCTAAGTGGTAAAACTGGATAAATTTCTAAAATATCGTCTTGTTTTTCTCTTGTACTCATTTTTATTTCCTAAATTCTATACTAAACTAAAATAGACAAATATCATGCCAATATACATATTGAGACTATTTGTCATACTTGATTAATTTGAAAATATTTTTTCATTACAGCCAAGACTCTATTAGTAACTAAAATATCTGGAATTGGATGTTTATTAGCAACCTTAGGAAAAAAAGAATCATCCATCTGTTGCATTTTTAACCAATTAATCATTTTTTTAATAATCTTATCGTCTATAATCTTGCTATTCAAAAATATTTCTAACACTTTTAATGTCCCACCTGCAAACATATGCTCTGATGTATGATTAACTATTAAGCATTCCCATGAGTCAGCCTTTGATAATAAGGTGCTTTTATTATTATTTAAATAATTTTTTTCTAAAAAAGCTTTAGCATTTAATATGTTTTCGGACCCTTTAAATATACTGCGCTTTGTTAATAATTTAGCTATCTCTGCCGTTGTCCAAATGCATGATTGAGCATTACCATAATCTACACCTTTTGGTACATTGTTAATATGAATCCATCCCCCATCTTCTCTCTGCCTTGTTAATATCCAATTTATCCCTTTATCAATTAATTTATTTCCTCCAAGTCCTAAATCTATCAATAAATTGCATGCATGTGCATGATGATGATAATTCATTGGGAACCTTCCATTTTTATCTTGAAAGTTCATTAGTTTTACAACTTCTTCTTTAATGACATTTAAATAATCGGTTGCTCCCAAATCAACTAATTGATGAATTTTTTGTAATTGATAATAAAATCTCAAGTCTTTACTAGTATCTTTTTGATTATCTTGCCTTGCTGCAATTTTATGTAAATTCTTCTGTCTAAATACTGCAGACTCGACCAATCTATATAATGCATGTGTATGAGTTAAACCATAAACATTTTTTAATAATGAAAATACTTCTGCAGGGTTACCTTTGTTAATAATATTAGGAATGGGATTGATGTTTAGCTGTTCTATCCATTCAGGCTTAGTATTCAAATTGTCTAATATGGTTTTTCTAGTATTCGCAAATTGGCTTTTATTATTATTTATTCCAAAACGCTCATTTTTTTTATTTTTACTATAGCGACTATTTGACTGCTTCTTATTATCAGACTTATTATTCTTATTATAGCGTTTATTTGATTTTGACCTATTATTGTCCATTTTTCGCTAATGCATGACAAGACACACAGTACTCTAAAATATTATGAGCAATTTGCGGTGCTTCTACTTTCCCTTTTATTTTCATTCCTATACTATGACATTTAAGGCACTCTGATGAAGATATAAATGTATTATGAGAGTCCTTCTGATCTTTAAATAAATTACTTAGAGCAGGAGCATTCTCAGGAATTAATTTCACTCCTCTATATGAGTAAGTTAATTCAAAATTATCATTCTTTGCATTCTTAAAGTATATATTATAAGATAGCAAAGAAAGTATTATTAGCACACCAACGACTAAAATCAATACCCAATTCGCTTTATACATAATTATTAACTACTATGCTTGCGAGCTTGTTCATCAGCATGATAAGAAGATCTTACTAATGGTCCTGATTCTACAACTTTAAAGCCTAACTCAAGCCCCTTTTGTTTATATCGCTTAAAAACATCCGGATGAACAAAGCGCTGAACTTCTAAATGTTTTTTTGTTGGTTGCAAATACTGTCCAACATTAAATATCTCAACTCCTAAATCAGCAATTTCTTTCATCGTTTCAAAAACTTCAAAATCAGTTTCTCCAAGNCCAACCATCATACCTGTTTTAGTTGTCAATTCATGGTCAATAGACAAACGCAAAACTTCCTTTGACCTATCCCAATCAGATTGCTTTCTCACCGCCTTTGAAATTCTCTCAACACATTCAATATTATGAGAAAATATTTCAGGTTTCGCATTAAATACTTTCTTTAATGCAGGTACATACCCTCTAAAATCAGGTGTTAAAACTTCCACATTACAAGTAGGTACTGTACTGTGAATTTGCATTATCGTATCTGCCCATATTTCTGCACCATAATCATTTCTCAAATCATCTCTATCAACCGATGTTATCACTACATGTTTTAAGTTCATCTTTTTTACTGCCTGAGCAGTCCTAAATGGCTCTAAAACATCTATATCTAATGGCCTACCAGTTTTAACAGAACAAAATCCACACGATCTAGTACATGTATCTCCTAAAATCATTATTGTTGCAGTNTTTCTACTCCAACATTCATAAATATTAGGACAGCGAGCTTCTTCACATACAGTATGCAAACTCTGATTAGTCATCAAGTGTTTAGTAGCATTAAAATCGTCATCTACTTTTATTTTAACTTTTAACCAATCCGGCCGTTTAACTCGGGGGCTATTTAATATATTTTCATTCATTTAAATCATTTAATTTCGTTAATNTCAAAGTTTTCTAACTCAGAAACGATGCGCGCTAAAAACTGAGTCCCATAAGCACCATCTATGATGCGATGGTCATAGCCTAATGTTAAATACAACATACTTCTTANAACTACAACATCTCCATATTCCGTTTCTTTTACAACAGGTTTCTTTGTAATTGCACCTACACTCAAAATTGCAACATTTGGTTGATTGATAATAGCCATACCAAATAAACTACCAAAAATACCTGGATTTGTGACTGTAAATGTTGAACCAAAGATTTCATTTGCCTCAAGATTATTATTTCTTGCTCTTATGGCTAAATCTGCTGATGACCGAGCTAAACCTATAATATTTTTCTCTTCAGACGATTTAACAACAGGGACTATTAAATTATTATCAGGTAAGGCTACTGCTACCCCTAAATTAATATTATCATGGTGAATTATTTTATCACCATCAAGAGAAGTATTTATTAAAGGAAAATCCTTTATAGCCTTAATGCAAGCGTCCATGATTATTGGAGTATATGTTAATTTAACACCATACTTTTCCAAGAAAGCATCCTTACTGCTTTGCCTAGCATTAACCATAGCTGTAACATCAGCTTCAATAGTTGAATAAACATGAGGGGATGTTTGTTGCGAGTGAACCATATGCTCTGCTATCTTTTTTCTAACTCTACCCATTTCTTCAATTCTTCCAGAAGATTTTTCAAATGTTATATTTGGCTGTTCTATTACAGGTTGAGACTTTGATTCCATCTTACCTTTTTCTAAATAATTGAGAATATCTTTTTTAGTTACTCTACCATTTTTACCTGAACCTATAATCGAATCTAATTCTTCATTTGATATATTTTCTTTTTTAGCTATTGATTTTACTAATGGAGAATAAAACTTATCTGATTTATTTATTTCCTGATAAGCATTAACCGGCTTTACTTCCTTCTCATTCTCTTCTTTATTCGAATTTTCTTGATTTTCAATTTTTGGATCTTGAATTGATGTTGTATTATTATCTATACTGCCATCTACTGCATCTTCTCCTTCAGTACCAATACGAGCAATTACTTCTCCTACTGCAACAACATCATTTGGATTATATAAAATTTCAATTAATTTACCCTCACTTGGTGATGGTACTTCCGAATCTACTTTATCAGTTGATATTTCTAAAATTGTTTCATCCTGAACAATAGCATCTCCTATTTGCTTCTTCCATTCAATAATTGTTCCTTCGGTGATTGATTCACCTAATTTAGGCATAATAACATCTACAATCATTTTTTCTCCATTTATTTTTTTAACATTTTTTCCACTTCAAGAGCATGCAATTCTTCTTGCCCTATCATCGATCGTGCATATTCTTCTAAGTACACAGATTTATCTTGCACCAAATCAAGCAATTTATAATATACTGAAATTGCTGTTTTTTCATGTTCTAATGTTTCTTTTAACAAGTCATCAATATCATGATTAAAAGTTTCCTTTAAGTTGTCATTGTTTAAAGGAGGATGACCCCCTAAACCCGTGATGTGCTCTCCTGCTAAATCTGCATGAGTTAATGATTCCTTTGCTTGCTCTCTAAAAAAAGTAACAATTGGAAGCCTATCTGACCCAAATATCATTAGAGCATAATGAGTATATCTAACAACTCCATTTATTTCATGATTAAAAATCTCACTTAATACTTCTATAACTTTTTCTTTATCCATAATAAATACTCCTTTTTACCTATATGCATCAATTCCTGTTATATCATGACCTAATACCAATGTGTGCATTTCGTGAGTGCCTTCATATGTATAAACACTTTCAATATTCATTAAATGTCTCATAATTGGATATTCTCCACTAATACCATTAGCTCCATGAATTTCACGAGCTAGCTTTGCACATTCTCTAGCAACCCAAGTATTATTTCGTTTGAGCATTGATATCTCTTGGAACCTCATTGTTTTTGCATCTTTATTTTTTCCAATATGCAATGCCAACAATTGACCTTTCGTAATTTCTGTAAGCATCCATGCTAATTTTTCTTGAGTCATTTGATAACCAGCTATAGGCTTGCCAAATTGAACTCTTTCTTTAGAATAATTTACAGATTCTTCATAAAGTGCCATAGCAGCTCCAATTGTACCCCATCCAATTCCATACCTTGCTTGCGTTAAACAACCTAAAGGTCCTTTTAAACCTTCTACATTAGGCAATAAATTTTCATCCGGTACAAAAACATCTTTCATTACTAACTCTGATGTTATAGATGCTCTAAGAGACCACTTATGCTTCATTAATGGGGCTGAAAAGCCTTCAAAATCTTTTTCTACTAAAAATCCTTTTATTATTCCTTCATCATCTTTAGCCCATACAACTGCCACATCTGATATTGAGCCATTTGTAATCCACATCTTAGTTCCATTTAGTATATAGCCTCCATCAACTTTTTTTGCAGTAGTTAACATACCACTAGGATTTGATCCATGATTTGGTTCAGTTAAGCCAAAACAGCCCACCTTTTCACCACTAGCAAGCTTTGGCAACCATTTTTGACGCTGATCCTCAGAACCATATGCATATATAGGATACATAACTAATGAGCCTTGAACAGAAACAAAAGATCTTACACCCGAGTCTCCCCTTTCCAATTCTTGGCATAGCAAACCATATGCGATATGAGACATTCCTGCACAGCCATAATCTTCAGGCAAGTTCATACCTAAAAAACCTAAGTCACCGAATTTTTGAATCATATCTAATGGAAAAGAACCTTCTTCAAAATGTTTTTCTATATCAGGCATAACTTCATTAGCTACAAATTCTCTAGCTGTATGCTGAACCATTATTTCATCTTCTGTGAAATGATGCGATATATTTAAGTAATCAAGCGATTTTAATTTCATTTTTTTTCCTTCTAGTATTCTAATAAATAATTAATTTTTTCCTTAATTCTTGAAATTGGTAAATAAATATCCTTTTCAATTTTTTGAGAGAATGGAATCGGAGTATCCAATGAACCTAATCTAACAACTGGAGCATCTAATGAATCAAAAAAATGTTCTGATATGTATGATGCAATTTCTCCACCTATACCCCCTGATAAATTAGCCTCATGAAGCACAAGAACTCTATTCGTTTTTTTTATAGAATTCTCAACTAATAATTTATCCCATGGTACCAATGATCTTAAATCTATAATTTCAATATTTATCCCTTGAGCTGAATAATTAGAGGACACCTCCTCAGCCCAATATACTGCTTGTCCATATGTAATAATAGTAAGGTCATCACCCTCTTGGACAATATTTCCTACTCCTATTGGAGTTGTATAATAATTATCAGGGACATCATTAATTATACTTCTATAGAGTGCTTTATGTTCAAAAAACATAACAGGGTTGGGATCTTCTATAGATGCTAACAACAGTCCTTTTGCATCAATTGAGTTTGAAGGGTACACAATCTTTATTCCTGGATTATGAAAAAACCATGCTTCAGGACTCTGTGAATGAAAAGGGCCTGCTCCAATTCCAGCTCCACTAGGCATTCTAATAGTTATATTAATAGCTTCACCCCATCTATAATAGTTTTTAGAAATATTATTAACTATCTGATTAAATCCACAGCTGACAAAATCTGCAAACTGCATCTCTACAACAGGCTTAAATCCTTCTAAAGCTAAACCCATAGAAGCTCCTAAAACCCCTGATTCTATAATTGGAGTATTAATTACTCTAGTAGGATATTTTTCAAATAAGCCTTGTGTTACTTTAAATACTCCTCCATATTCAGCGATATCTTGCCCTAGAAGAATCACTTGCTTATCTTTATCCATTACAATAGACAATGCTTCTGAAATGGCATCTACAAATCTAAGAGAATTTGTTTTTTTTGAAGGATGAACAATACTGTTTTTATTTGTTTTATAAACATCTTCCAATTCATTTTCGACATTACTATTTAAATAATCTGCATCTATAGCAAATTGGACTGCTAAATCAATTTTCTCTTTAATTTCTTCCTCTATTATAGAGATATCTTTTTCAGATATTATTTTTTTGTTTAAAAGATACTTTTCAAATAAACCAATAGGATCTTTAGCTTCCCATTTTTTAAATAATTTTTTAGGCACATATTTTATGCCAGAAGCCTCTTCATGCCCCCTCATTCTAAATGTTACAGCTTCAATAAGAGTTGGACCTTTACCTTTTAAAGCATTCTGTTTTGCTAATTTTATGGTATTGTATACTTCTAAAACATTATTTCCATCAATTTTTTTACCTTCTATTCCATACCCTATAGCTTTATCGACTAAATCTTTACATTTATACTGCTGTGATGTTGGTGTTGACAGTCCATACCCATTATTTTCAATTAAAAAAATAACTGGGAGATTCCAAACAGCAGCTAAATTTAATGCTTCATGGAAGTCTCCTTCACTAGTTGCTCCATCTCCAATAAATGCTAATGCAATATTATTTTTTTTATTTAATTTATACGACAAACCATAACCCACTCCAACAGGTAGCATGGCTGCCAAATGAGAAATCATACCAACAATACAGTGTTCTTTAGTTCCAAAATGAAAAGTTCTATCTCTACTTTTAGTAAAACCATTTTCTTTACCCATTAATTGACACATTAATCTATTCAAATCAACTTTTCTTGTAGTAAATACTCCTAAATTTCTATGCATTGGTAAAACCACATCTTTATTATTTAGTGCTGATGTTGCTCCAACCGCAATCGCTTCTTGACCTATACCTGAGAACCACTTAGAAATCTTGCCCTGCCTCAAGAGTAACAACATCTTTTCTTCAATCATTCTAGGAAACTTTAAATCATTGTATAATTGTTTTAATTCTTTATTCGTCATTAATCTAATATTCCAACAATTCTTTTATTGCATCCTCTATCCAACTAGTTTGAACCAATATTTCATTTTCTAAAACTGGTGCATATGCAACATGACAGTCTAATGATGCGACCCTTTTAATCGGAGCATCTAAGTATTCAAAACCAACATCAGATATTTTAGCTGCGATTTCAGCACCAAATCCATTTGTCATATTATCTTCATGAACAATTAAAACTCTACTAGTTTTTTTAACTGATTGTAAAATTGTATCTAAATCCAAAGGATTAATAGTTCTTATGTCAATTATTTCTACTGATGTTTCTGTATTTCTAACTGATTCAATTGATTTTTGAACTTGAGAACCCCAAGTTACAATCGTTAAATCATTACCCTCTTGAACTATATTTGCTTTTCCGAATTCTAATAAAAAATCTGAATCCGGCTCTGGTCTAGCAGCGAATCCTTGCCTATAAAGACCTTTATGTTCCATAAAAATAACAGGATCATTCATTCTACATGCAGTTTTCAATAATCCTTTTGCATCTGCTGCATTTGATGGATAAGCAATTTTTATGCCTGGTAAATGTGCAAAATATCCATCTATACTTTGACTATGACACAATGCACCATGAATATAACCTCCCACAGGAACCCTTATAACTATTGGACAACTCCAATCACCATTAGATCTATATCTAATTGTTGATAATTCATTTCTAATTTGCATCATGGATGTCCATATATAATCTCCAAATTGGATTTCAACAACAGGCTTATATCCTACCGTAGATAAACCAATAGCAGTTCCAACTATTGATGACTCTGCCAATGGAGAATTATATACTCTGTCTACACCGTGCTTATCAGTCAAACCTCTTGTCGCCGTAAATACTCCTCCTTTTCCGCCCCCAACATCTTCTCCATAAACCATCATTTTCTTATTATAAGAAAGCTCTTCATCCAAAGCATGATTAATTGCATCTACTAATACAACCTTATCACCCACACTGTTTGGTTCAATAGATGTGTAGTTATTAATTGGATCATCATCTATATACATATTTTTCATTACATCATCGGGATCTGGATCTGATTGCTGATCTGCCCAATTTGTTTCTGAGTTAACTTGATCCAATGCTTTTGCATCTAGTTCCTCAAATTCTTCTTTATTAATAATACCCTTCAGAATACATTTTTTTGAAAAGATGATTAATGGATCTCTTTTCTTATCATTCTCAATTTCTTTTTCTGTTCTATATTTTCTATGATCGTCTGCATTTGAATGAGGAAGCAATCTTACAACATTAGATACAATTATACTTGGGCCTCTAGAAGCACGAGCTCTTTCAACTGCCTTGTTAAATGCTACATAAGTCTCAAAAAAATTTGTTCCATCAACATCATATCTCATTAAGGAATCATATCCTTGAGCAATATCATAAATAGATTCACCACTTGTTTGTTCGTTCTTAGGAACAGATATTGCAAAATTATTATCCTCTATATGGAATATAACAGGTGCTTTATCCTTGCTAGCCCAATTTAATGCTTCATGAAAATCTCCCTGGCTAGTTGTACCCTCACCGGAAGATACATATACAACACCTTTTTCATTATCTCTTTGCATTCCAAAAGCAGCTCCTACTGCCTGTAAAAATTGAGTTCCAGTAGAACTGCCTTGAGTAACTACATGTAAGTCTTTATGGCCAAAATGCTGAGGCATCTGCCTTCCTCCAGAATTCGGATCATCTTCCTTGGCTAAAAAAGATAATAAATGTTCCTTAGCTGTTATGCCCCATCCAATTGCAAATGCTTGATTTCTATAATATGGATAAGCATAATCAAATCCTGGTTTAAAATTCATCGCAGCAGCCATTTGAGCAGCTTCATGACCTGATGCTCCTATATGAAAATACCCTTTACCCTGTTTTAATAGAATCAGTTGCTTATTATCTAGACATCTTGAAAGTGTCATTTTATAATAAATATCTAATAGTTCTTTTTTTGAGAAACCATGTAATTTCATTATTACTCCTTATGCAAAATCTTGTTCTAAAATATTATTCCTAAAATATTCATTGCAATTAGTTGATACTTTATTTGCTAATTCTTTAATTGAAAATTTGACATCTAACAATTCATGTATTGATATTACACCATATTCAAAAATTCCACATGGAATAATACCATTGAAAAATTTCATATCAGGATTAAAGTTCAAGGCAAATCCATGCATTGTAGTCCATTTTGCCATTCTAACTCCAAATGCACATATTTTATCATCTTCAACCCATACACCAGTTAATTCATCTCTTCTTGATGAAGATATACCAATTTCATCTAATGTTTTAATAATCATAGCTTCTAATGAATGCATATACCATGATACACTCTTTTTATATCTTTTCAAATTAATTATTGGATAGCCCACTAATTGACCTGGCCCATGATAAGTAATGTCACCTCCTCTATCAATATTTATAACGTCTGCATCTTTAGGGTATGATGGCAACAAGTGATTACTATCTGCATTCTTACCTAAAGTATAAACATGAGGGTGCTCTAACAAAAGCAATACATCTCCTATTTTCTGATCAACTATATTCTTATGCAACTCTTTTTGTAAATTCCAAATCTTATCATATTGCTGCATCCCAAGCCAAAAACTTGAAATCTTATTAGGCGATGCTTTTCTTCCAATACAATCTAATAAATTTGATTCTTGAGATATATCATACATCATTATATATGAATCGCTTCCTTTAATGCATCTGCAGTAGCTTCTAAAAAAGCTTCTGACAATGTTGGATGAGGATGCACTGTTAATAATATTTCATCCCAAGTAGTCTCAAGTTTGCGAGCTATTCCAGCCTCTATAATCAAATCTGTTGCTCCTGGACCTATTATGTGACAGCCTAGCAACTCTCCATATTTACTATCAAAAACAACTTTTACAAATCCTTCAGTATCACCCGTAGCCATAGCCTTTCCAAGTGCTCTAAATGGGAACTTTCCTATCTTAATTTTGTAACCTTTTTCTTTTGCCTCTTTTTCAGTCAAGCCAATAGAAGCTACCTCAGGATGACAATATGTGCATCCGGGTATATTGTCATATTCCATCCCGCTAGTTTTATATTTAGATAAATACTCTGCCGCAACCATCCCTTCAGCAGAAGCAACATGAGCTAACCATGGAGGACCCGCGACATCTCCAATTGCATAAATATTATCTATATTGGTCTGCATATATTGATTGACATTAATTACATTATTAGAAATATCTACTCCTAACTTATCTAATCCTAAGCCTTCAGTATTACCCTTTACACCTATAGCTACCAATGCTTTATCTGCTTCAATAATATTTCCATCATTTAAATGAACTTTAACTTTTGTTTTTAAGGATTCAATTTTTTCAACCATTGTATTTGTTTTAATATTAATTTTTCTTTTTTCAAAAATTGATTTTAACTCTAAAGAAACTTCTTCATCCTCTATTGGCAAAATATTAGGAAGTGCTTCTATCACAGTAACTTCTGTACCAAAATTATTATAAAAATCTGCAAATTCTATACCTATCGCACCAGCTCCTATTATAGCTAAACTCTTAGGCTGTTCTTCAAGAGTCATGGCTTCTTTATAAGTGATAATATTTTTACCATTTGGCTCCATACCTGGAAAGTAATTAGGTCTTGCTCCAGTAGCAACAATTACATCTAAATACTCATAAACAGTCTTTTTGTTATTAAAATTAACTTCGACTTTATTATTATCCAATACTTTGGCGGTCCCTTGTATATAATCAATCTTGTTTTTTTTAAGAAGATACTCTATGCCCTTATTTAATCTTCTAGATACATCTCTAGATCTTTTAATTACTTTTTTCCAATTGATTGAATAATCTTTAATGTCAATTCCATATTTACTTGCATTTTTTATGTATGTTAAAACTTCTGAATTTTTAAGTAATGACTTTGTTGGTATACAGCCCCAATTTAGGCAAATGCCTCCTAAATGCTCTTTTTCCACAACAGCCACTCTCTTTCCTAACTGAGCAGCTCTAATTGCCGCAACATAACCGCCTGGCCCACCACCAATAACTATAACATCAAATTTATCCATTACAATTTCCCTACAGATATAATATTTAAAAATTCTTTTCTCGTTTTCTCATCTTCTCTAAAAAGTCCTGTCATGGACGAGGTTGTAGTGTAAGCATTTTGCTTCTCGACCCCTCGCATCTGCATACACATATGATTAGCCTCTATAACTACAGCCACCCCTCTGGGAGACAGAACCTCATTTAATGTCTTAGCAATTTGCTGTGTCATACGCTCTTGAACTTGAAGTCTCCGAGCAAATACATCAACAATACGAGGAATTTTTGATAAACCCACGACCTTACCATTAGGTATATATGCTACATGAGCTTTTCCAAAAAACGGTATTAAATGATGCTCACAAACACTATAAAAATCAATATTATTAATAACAACCATTTCATCACATGTTTCATTAAAAATTGCATCATTAATAACAGTATCAATATTAGCTCTATAACCGCTAGTTAAAAACTCCCATGATTTAGCAACACGTTTAGGAGTCCTAAGCAAGCCTTCTCTCTTTGGGTCCTCTCCAATTTCAGACAATAACTTCTCAATTACTAATTCAAGTTTTTTTTGTTGATCACTCATTCTTCTCCTTCTGGACCATAATATTCTGTAAAAATAGTAGGGGTTTCCCTAAGCTTAATAGAATGCAAATGCGCTGGAACAGGAATCTTATCTGCAATTTGTTCCCATATAAAAACAACAATATTTTCTGTTGAGGGCTGCTTCTCGCTAAACCAATCAATATCTTGATCTATATGAGAATGATCTAGTTTGCTAATTACATATTCATCCACAATTTTATTCAAGTCCATAATATTAATTATAAAACCTGAATCTTGATTAATTGGACCTCCTATGGTTATATCCAACTCGTAATTATGACCATGCAACCTAACATCTTCTTGGAAAATTGATATATTTTCATTTTCATCCCAATTAGGATTCCAATACTTATGGGCAGCACAGAATTTATATTGTTTTGTTATTAATGGCATCTTTATATAGTTGTATTATGCAATCATATTATAGCTCAGTAATTTACGAACTTTTACTATTCTATTAAAATAAATAGAATATATAATGTTGTGCTTTATTTAATATATTAAATGATAAACCGATTATTACTGCACGGTTTGCACGATTTAATTTAATAATTATTTAAATATATAAAAAATATTAAATCTGCTTTTTAAGAATATCCAATAAATTCGAAGAAAAATTCACCTTAGTCAACACAATAAGACAGCCTGCTTTTTTCGCATTCAGTATAATGGAGCTTCGCGGTTCTGCAACTGCCCCTATAACCATGCATTTTGAACTATAATCTTTACATTTTTGAATAGCATGATCTTCATCTATATCCACAACAACACAGTCCAACCCTTTAGAAACATCATCAAATTGGTCAATGAAGTGAATTTTATAATCATTATCATAGGACATTATTGCTAATTGATGACACAATCTCACATCCTCACTTATAATACCCAGCTTCATTAAAGCGAAACCTCGAGCCTAGGTATTCTATCCCAATCAATTTTTTTTCCATCTTCTATAGACTGAATAGATAGTCGTGTTGATTTAATAATCAAATCCACATCCAAACCTCTATTAGAAGGAGAAAATGCCTGCATTTTATTAAGAGATTTATTTAATAAACTAAATGCACCTTTTAAATTACCTGTCGACCAATGATAGTATCCTACAGTAAGCTGAATCAAGCCCTGAATAAACTTCTTATCAATCAAATGATACTCTAACCATAATTCTTCCCAATACTCATGAGCATCATAAAATTGTTTATGATTGAAAAACTTCAAACCCAATTCAAACAACTCCTGCTTTTTCACATCACTCATGAATAGAAACCTTTTCAATTACTTTATAATATTTACCATCTTCTTTAATCTTAACAGCTATTGTTTCAGGATCATGATAAAAGAAAAGCCACCAATTATTACTAGAGGCAAGGTTTAAAAATTCTGTCTTCTCCTTTAGTGTAAGGTCAGCATTTAAATCATATCCCATTATCCAAGGAAGTCTTAAATGAGATTCTAAAGGAATTAAATCAGAACAAAAAACTAATGTTTCATCATCGCTATCTATTTTTATTAACTGCTGGCCCTTTGTGTGCCCATTCACTACATATGTTGATATACCAGGCAAAATCTCTGAATTGTCTAATACAAATTCAAATAAACCCTTATCATGAACAGGAACATAGTTTTCCTTTAAATAACTCGCCCTATCTCTTGGATTAGGATTTATTCCTGCATCCCAATTTTCTCTCGAAATATAATGTTTTGCATTAGGAAAAACTGGCTTTGCCTGACCATCGGAATCGATTTTCACAATCCCTCCTGCATGATCAAAATGAAGATGGGTGAGCAGTATATGTGTTATATCTTTATGGCTATAACCGCTATTACTTAAAGCATCGCATAAAGGCTCTTTGGATTGGGAAATGCTGAACATTTTGGAAAATTTAGAATCAAATTTATTTCCTATCCCGGATTCAATTAAAACTCTACTCTCTCCATTGTCAAGAAGCAAGCATCTAAGAGCTAGCTTAATTCTGTTTTTGTCATCTGGAACATTTGTTTTCTCCCATAGCACCTTAGGCACCGAACCCATCATTGCTCCACCATCAAGCCAAAAATTGCCTGTTTCAAGAGGTGTAATTTTCCAATTACCAATTTTCTTTAACATATAAACCTCCCAACACAACTTGATTTATTATATTTGCAATTTCACTATCGTAATCATTAGAATTTTTCAAAACCATTCTGCAGGCATCCAAGAATAAGACAAGCTCTTTTGTTATCTTATCAAAATCTAAATTGTTCAAGTAGTCTAACAGTGCATATCTGCCTTTGGTCAATACATCTATCTCAATAGAACAAGAATTTTTAATATCAAAAAAAATATCTTTTAAATTACAATTTGATAAATTTTCATTTATACGAACACTTCTTGTGAGCAGTGTTGATTTTATACTTTCTATAACAATAGAGTTATCGATTTTAAGCATAACCCCATCGCTGCCAAATTGATTCTTCAATAAGGATTGTACAGATAAGAATAATAGCTGATATGAAAACTTGTTTTTCATGAAGATATTAATTCTATATGCCGACCAAATAAACGACAACGCCCTCCTATTATGAAGCGACGAAAACTCTATTAAATATTCAAATATTTGATTTCCATCTGATACTAAACATAAATCTTGAAGCTCTCTTATACAACTTTCATGGTCCTCTGATAAAATATATTTTCCAAGATAAGATAATACTATAGTTTCTTTAGGCTTTTTAATAGAATATTTAAAATAATCTTCTGATAAACGATCTATACCGTTTGAGTACTCCTCTCCCCATTGAATCAACTTCTCATTAGGACTATCCATATCTATCCCAATTATTGATTTCAGAGATTGAATAACCCTAATAGGATGCAAATTATTCAGTACATATCCTGTATCTGCATATATAACCTTTTCTAATTGCTTATCAATTATAATTTTCGCTTCGTCTATATTCATAATTAGAATCCACTTATTCTTAACTAAATATTAAGGTAAAATTCTCGTAAATTTACAATAATTAAATATAGCAAGCATATGGCTCAATCTGGAATTCACGCATTAAGTAGTATTTTTATATCAAAAATTTTTAAGCATAAAAGATGGTTTGTTTCATCCTTTATATTTGGAGCCATGCTACCCGATATAGATATTTTAATATCTGCCATCACATTCTTACTCGGAACAAATATTTATGATTCAATATCAGTTCATCAAACATTCACACATAGCATTTTCACAACTATAATAATTTATCTTATTTTTTTATCGATTGCAGAGGTAACTTCAAAACATAAATTTAAAAAAATTGGTCAAGGACTATGTCTAGGAATAACATCACACATTATACTAGATGTTTTTTTATGGTTTGAACCAATTAGCTTATTATGGCCAGTGCAACCATATCTAATACAGCCTACTGATATATGGAAAAATACGATATTAGATAATGAACAATTTATAAAAAAACTGTTGCTTGCCTTCGAGTTCATATTTTTTAGAGTGTACGGATGGATCTTAATAAACAAAACAATTCAAGCTAGCAATATTCAAAGTTTCAGTTGGTTTATAAAGTATATTTCGAAGTGGATAAAAATTGAATTTACTCTATTCTTAATTTTCATTTTATTAATCTATTTAAACATT